>JAKJDB010000463.1 GCA_022706175.1 Candidatus Zhuqueibacterota bacterium
TGACCTGCTGCTCCTCCTCTGGTCCGATGCTGCTCAACGCGCTCGCGCTCAATCTGGAACGGATGTCGACCTGGCTCGACTTTTTTATGCTCGAGAACTGCGGCATCAATGTGAACAGCGTCCATTGGGTGAGGATGGACGCGGAAGCGCTGCACCAGAAGGATATCGCCGCTAAAAAAAATCATGCACCGGCTATGGCGCTCAGCTATACGATCTATGAAAAGGGCGCGTACCTGGGCTGGTGCCTCAGCCGTTTCTGGGGCGTGGCGAACTGGAGCAGCACGCTGAATCAAAGGCTCGAGGAGGATCCGGTGGACAGAGCGGAAATCGAGAATCTTGTCGGCCGGTACAACCATTGGGAAATCGAGCACAGCAACTGGAACTATCGCGATGGCGTTGATCTGGCGGAGGTCCGGCTGGTGAACAGCCGCTATTGCCGGGAGAACGGGTGGCGCACGCAGGACGGGTTGGAGCAGTGGGATAGGGCGGCGGCCTGGTCCGCGCTGCTGGTACAGGCGAGCATCGGCTACCGGTTTGTCCGCTGCGAAGAACTGGCTGACCCGGTCGCTCTGTGCAGCGAGTCCACACCCCTGATCCTCGACAGCCTCGGCTGCGTCTCCGAGGCGCAATGGCAGGCGATAAAAGTGTTTCTTTCCCGGGGCGGGATGGTCTGGCTCAGGCTGCCGTTCGGGACCCATGATGAAAAAGGGTATAAAAGAAAAAGGCCTTTGTCGGACGCATGGCTGAGAACACGCTGCCGAAACCGCCTGCTCATGGATACGGACGGGCCTTTTTTAAGCACATTGATGGAGCAGGGTCGGTTCCGTCCGGTGCTGAAACAGGTGGGCGGCAACCGTCATTGGGTCGCACGGATCCGCATCCACGGCGGCCGGCCGGTTCTTCACCTGTTGAACACCGGTCTGGTCGCAGTGCCCCATTCTGATCTCAAAGACGGCGCAGGCGTGGCTGTTCTTAAGGATATCGATGCGCTGCCCGGTGAAAATTACGTCTCTTTCCAGATCGACACCAGCCGGGTGCCGCTGGGCTCGCTGTGCCTTCGCAGCCCTGAGCTGGAACAACAGAGGAGCGTCGAGGTCCGTCCGGGTCGAGATCCTCATGCCGTCGTTCGCATCGATATGACCGGGGTGAAAATGTATGGGGTGGTGCAGGCTGAAACCTGAAGCGTTGCCCTGATGGAACAAGTGGATTTACGGTTTTGGCATAAAAAAACCCTGCCGGGTGGGCAGGGTTTTTGTCTCAAACGTTTTCGCGTTTAATGGACGACCGTGACGTTCGATGCGTTGAGTCCTTTGGGACCTTTTTCGATTTCGAACTCTACCTTGTCGCCTTCATTCAAGGTTTTATATCCACTTGACGTGATCGCATTGAAATGAACGAAAACATCTTCGCCTTGTTCGCGGGTAATAAAGCCAAAGCCTTTTGCCGCGTTGAACCATTTGACCGTTCCTTTTTCCATGGAACATTTCCCTTCGTAATCTTGTAACGACCCGGCTCAACCGCCGGGCAAGGTGTACGCCAACGAGTCTATCTGGGTGATGGCCTTCCGCCCTTGAAAGGATTCGTACGGTTCATCAGCAGCATTAAGACATACGGTGTACTGTATCTATCATATCAATATACGCATAATTCGGATCACTTCCAAACGAAATCGTTGCTTTTTTCATAACGCATCCATGGGTTGCGGCTCGTTCTTTTATCGATCCGCTGCCGTTCCCGGCCCTGTTCACCTCTTCGCCGCGGCCTTTTATTCAAAGACCAAGCGGTAGGTCTCGATGGCGTGTCGGCCGATGGCAACGACCAGTCGGCCGTTGACGATATGGGCGGGTTTCCCATCTCTTTCGATGAGATCCGTATGCCACGCCGCGCGGACGGGTTTGGCGAAGGCCATCGTCACTTGCGCGTCCTGACCGTCTGTTTCATAGCAGCGCAGCACGAGCCCTTTGCCCTTTTCAGCTTTTTTTACCACCGACACGATCACGTTGGGCTGGGAGACGGAGATGAACGATGCGGAATCGGCTCGAGTTCCCGAACCGGCCTTGACGCAAACCACCTGAAGCGGCGCGTTATGTTCAAGACCCTGCCGCGTGGCCTCATGTCTGACCAGTGCGCCGGGATGAGTGGTGATGGAAAACCGGTAGACATGTTCGCCCGGCTGGGTGAAATAGAGATTCGCATCCCCGCAGCTGAACACCGAACGCAGCAGAATGGGTTGGATCACAAAATCGGTCTGCAGTAGAATCGGATCGGTGAGAGCGACGCGGGTAAACGGTGTGTAGGCTCCTCCCCAAAATATGTGAAAGGTGTCCGGCGCAGCGATGCCCTGGATGACGCGGGCGTCGCGAAAGCGTTCATCCCGCCGGTCTTTAAGGTCGAACGGCGTTACTTCGGTGGCCAGGGTGATGCCCATCTCTTCATTGGACAGATCGATCCAGTTGTTGGCAGCCCGGACCGTGGGATGGCAGGCTTTGGCCGCTGGATTCTCTTGGCCATACTCTACATCGCCGAACGGCACTTCATAGGTCACACGGCCGTTAGGCAGATGAAACGGAAAAGCGGCGTTGACCTGGATCGCCTTTTGTCCATTCCAGTTCAGCCGGGTTTCCAGATCGATTCTCGGCAGGTCGGCGTAAAGGGAGATCGTCTGAATCGTCCGACTGTTCAGCAGCGTTCCCTCTATGCGGAACGTCGTCCGCACAGGGCCGCGTTCTGTCATGGTGACCGCCACCGGTTTTTCATCCATGCGCCACCACTTTTCCGTGAACTCTTCCGCTTCATCCACGCCGAGATTTTCCATGGCGACCAGTTCATGCGCGCGATAGACGTCGCTCTTGATCCATTCACGCTGGTTCTGTTTGTCATAGATCGAGGCGATGCCGCCGGTGCGCGGATCGAGCCTCACCCGGTAAAATCGGTTCTCAATCTCATGATCGGATATTTTGAAGGGGTTGGGCGTGGACTCTTTGCCCTGGCTCAGATAAAAAGTGGCGTAGCCGAGAGCCGGCGCGTCTGCGGTAAAAATGGTCCGGATGCGCGCGATCGATCCATCGGCATGGCGGGCGAGGACGTTGAACTGCGCCGCCACGGTACGGCCGCTGCCGTCCACGAGCCTGGGTTCCCGTTGGCCGGGCTCGGCGAGCGACACGATCGGATCCACGATATCCCGGCGTGGCCAGGCCAGGCTGTTGAAAACCACCAGCGGGACTCCGCGATTCTGCACAGAGACAGCGCCGGCCAGAGCAGCCAGGGCGTCGCGGTTGACCTCATCGGCCAGGCGGTAGCCCTCGCGGGCTCTGGCCAGTTTTACCGCATCGCTGATCCGGCCGTTGGTGCCGCCCCAGTTGTGTTCATGCACCCACAGCCTTCCTTTCCAAATATGGTCGATGGCCCGGACCGGATACTCGTGGTTCACATCCAGCCAAGCCAGAAGGG
>JAKJDB010000464.1 GCA_022706175.1 Candidatus Zhuqueibacterota bacterium
CCGCCGTATCGCCGAAATCCGGACGTGCGTTGACGTAGGTGATCAATCCACCGATGGCGATGGCGACGCCCAACAAGAATTTCTGCATGCGTTGATCCCTCCTGGTTATTCTCGTCCAATGGATAAAGAATCCTTAAAATAAATATACTCCGTCCGGTTATTCCATGCAAGGAAAAAACATCCTAGAGAAAGATTCTGCCTGCGGTGGAAATTATTTCCCTTGCATCCGTTTGCGCCGGTTCGCATATTTATCCATGCACCAGCTCAAACCAGCCCCGCTCACCACGCTTCATGAAAGGAAATCGATGAAAACACTGGACGAACGACTCTCGCTCTATCGCGCCGATCTGCTGGAGAACACGGTGAAATTCTGGTTTCCCCGCAGCATCGATCTCGAGCACGGCGGATTTCTCCACTGTTTTGACCGCGACGGATCGCTGATTGACAGCGACAAAAGCGTCTGGGCGCAAGGCCGCATGAGCTGGATGCTGCTCACGCTCTATAACACCCTTGAACAACGGAGCGAATGGCTGAACTGGGCGAAACAGGGGCTGGACTTTATCGAGCGGCACTGTTTCGATGCGGACGGCAGAATGTTCTTCCAGGTCACCCGCGACGGCCGGCCGCTGCGCAAACGGCGTTACGCGTTCAGCGAATCCTTCGCCGCCATCGCCCACGCCGCCTATGCCAGGGCCACGGGGGACGATCGATCGGCGGCCCGGGCGAAAGAGTTGTTCGACCTGTTCACCCGCTGGAATTTCACCCCCGGCCTCATGCCCGCCAAGTTCACCGATACCCGGCCCATGATCGGTCTCAGTCCACGCATGATCACCATTGTCACCGCGCAAGAGCTGCGACTGAATCTGGGCGACTCTACGGTGAACAGCTGGATCGACCGCTGCATCGATGAAATTCGGCGCTGGTTCGTCAAGCCGGAGCTGCGCGCTGTGATGGAGAGTGTGGCCCCCAACGGCGAGATCGTCGATCATTTCGACGGCCGCACGCTGACCCCGGGCCATGCCATCGAAGGCGCCTGGTTCATCATGCAGGAGGGCCGGTTCCGCCACGATGCCTCGCTCATCCGGCTGGGCTGCGACATGCTGGACTATATGTGGGAGCGCGGCTGGGATGCGGAATACGGAGGCATCCTCTATTATCGCGATCTCTATCATAAACCAGTGCAGGAGTACTGGCACGACATGAAGTTCTGGTGGCCGCACAACGAAACGGTGATCGCCACACTGCTCGCCTACACGTTGACCGGCGAAGAAAAATATCGCCGCTGGCACGAACAGGTGCAGGAGTGGAGCGATGCCTATTTCGTCGATCCCGAGTACGGCGAATGGTATGGTTATCTGCATCGCGACGGCCGCATCTCGGTAGCGCTGAAAGGCAATCTGTGGAAGAGCTTTTTCCATCTGCCGCGCATGCAATGGTATTGCTGGCGCCTGTTGCAGACACAGGCTAATCCAACGCCCGAAGGCGAGAGTCCGGCATGAAAACCCGCGCTTCGATCCACCGAATGGTGACAGCGGCCTGGCTCATGAGCTGTATCTGCGCTGGGGCGCAAACGCAAACCCTGTTCCTGCGCAACGGGCAGCTGAGCGTGCATCTGGCCGTCGACGGCCGGAACAGGCCCTTTATCAGTGAGATAACCTCGCCCGCAGGAACTTGGCTGAATCAGGCGGCGGCGCCGAGTTCCCTCCTGCAGACCTGGCCGACGGGGACAAAGCTCCGGCAGGCGGATGAGCCTCCGGCCTATTGGTGGTTGAACGAGGATTCACTCTTCCAACAGGCCTACGCCGCATGCAGAGCAGGCGATCTCGAGATCATCTGGCACGTCGCTCTTTTCAAAAAAATGGAGCTGATTCGCCTGTCGATGGAATGGATCAACCATGGAGAACAGCGATCCATCCGCTGGTTTCCCGTGTGGGCGGCCGAGGGGATGCCGGGAGACGCCGTGCACGGCTGGCAGGCGTTGACCTATGAGCCCCGACAGGACCGTCTGGGAAAAGAGCCGGTGGTGTACTTTTCCCACACCTACAGTTCGGACCGGCAAGAACGGCCGGCGCGCGGCGCCCCGTTTAGCGGACAGCTCCCCTTCTGGTATCTGCAGACAGAACACGGCCGCTGCTATTTCAGCCTGGACTGGAGCGGCGGCTGGCGCGCGGAATGGTCCGCCGGCGGGGAGCAGGCTGCGTTCCGTGTTTTTCTGCCCGAAGAAGAGACCCAACTCACTCTGGCGCCGGGTGAAAAAATAACCGGGCCGACGCTCTCCCTGATCCCTGTGGCAGCCGGCGCAGAAAGAGAGATGCGCAACCGCTGGCTGGCTGTTCGCGATCAGGCTGCGCGCACACGTTTTACCATGCCCGCTCCATCCTTCCCACTGATCTATAATCACTGGTACTCGGTGCGCTTCGCCCTGAGCGCGGCGTTTCTAAAAAATCAGATCGCCGCAGTGACACCCTATAGATTTGACGCGTTCGTCGTGGACGCGGGCTGGTACGAACGGACCGGGGACTGGACGCCTTCCAGAGCCAAGTTCACAGCCGGGGAATTTGAAGCGGTACTGGAAAAGCTGAAGCAGCAGAACATCGTGGTCGGCTTGTGGAGCTGTCCCTGGCTGGAAAGCGTGAGCGCGGCTGAACGGCCGGACTATATCGATCAGCCCGGCTTTTATCGCGAATTCATGCAGGCCTGGGCCCTTGACCTGGCGGGATGCGATTTCACCTCCCGGCTGACCAGCCACGTCCGTCATCTGGTGGACAGCTATGGGATGGGTTGGTGGAAATATGATCAAGAGTTTCTCGGCGACAGCACTCGGGCGGGGAAGATGAAAAACATCGGCGCTTTGCAAACCAGCCTGGCAGCGGTTCGCCTCTCCTTTCCGAATCTGTTCATCGAAAATTGCATGAGCGGCGGTCGCATGATCAACGGCTTTACCGATGCCATCAGCCAGTCGCACTGGATTCGCGACGGCAGCGCCAACGGTTTGAAGCACAGTCGCTCCAACATCGCAGAGGCCTTGGGCGCCGTGGATTTCCTCGCGCCCGGTAAAGTGCAGCGCTGGACCAATCGCATCGATGAAATTCATGATCGAGAAAGTCTGCGGCTCTATTGCCGCAGCGCCATGATCGGAACATGGGGCCTATCGGCGGATCTGACCAAAGTGGATGCCGAGCAGCAGCGGATCATTCTGCAGGAGATCGAAAATTATCGAAAGATAAACATCATCAAGGCCGATCAGCTCTACGACGTAATTTATCCCTCAGAGGGCAGAGCCTGGTGCGGCATCGTGTATTACAGCCGTGCAGGGGATCGCGCCGCCGCCCTCCTCTTTCGCTGGAAGGCCGATGCGGAGATCAAAGATGTGCTTCGCCTTCCCGGATTGAAAAACACAGGATCCTATGAGGTTTCGCTGCCAAACGATTCCGGCGCCTGGCTTCG
>JAKJDB010000465.1 GCA_022706175.1 Candidatus Zhuqueibacterota bacterium
AATTTCCGGCCGCATGTTTTTCTGCTCGAGCGAAAGCCGGCCGTATCCCGGTTCCGCGGCGATCTCCCGGTCGCGCAACAGTCGCGGCCGGCCGTTCTCCACAACGATGGGCCGGAACGCTTTAAATCCTGGTTCCCCGATCACCCCTTCGGTGGCAAAGAGGAAATTGCCCTTCCAGAAGCGTTTGATCTGCACCGTGCCGTCCGGTTGGGCGTCGACGGCCAGAAGCACGCCCGGTTTTTTTTCAGACTGCTGCGGAACCCAGCGCACCAGGACGAAGGTGTGGCCATAGGGATCGGCGTACACCGCGCCGGGGCGCAGAGCGTCGCGGGTGAGCGCCAACGGATAATAGTCGGAGCTTTCATCCGCCAGCCGGGTCCGGGCGGCGCCGGAGTGGATGGTGTTCATGATCTCGCGAAAGAACTGGTTCATGCGGCGGACTGTGCGGAGTTCTTCCGCAGAGGGAATAAAAGTAAACCAGCGGCCGGTGTGCGGCGGCTGGCTGAGCGTTCCGCGTCCGGTCTCATGAAAGCCGAAGGCCAGGCCCAGTTTCCAGCAAAAGTAGGCGCGCAGATAATAGGGATTATCCGCACAATCGGGCTCCATGATCAGCGCGGGTTTCCCCTGGCTATCATCTTCGTTCATTCCCAGATGATTGTGGAGGAAATTGTCCTCCGCCCGGCGGGTGATTTCGTGCAGGCTGGGCCACGAGGCGCCTTCCTGCGCCCGGTGAAACAGAGCCTCGATCCATGCCGAGTAAAGCAGTTCCGTCTCACGGCCCCATCGGCGATCGGGCTGCTTTTTTACGACACGGTCTTGAACCGAGTGCAAGACGATAGACCGGGTGCGGATGGTCTTGCGGCCCATGAGAAGGGAAAGGGTATAGTTGCCTTTTCCGCCGGCCTTGAATTCCGCCATGCGCCAGAACGGCGGCCCGCCGCCCTCGCTGGTGCGCACCGGGTGCATCTCGCCCGCCGGACCTTGGAGATCAATGTCCATGTTCTTTAACGCCGCCTCGCCGGCAATCATCACGCGAACCACACCGCCTGCCGTCGGCTGTTCCGGAGAGACAAACAGCGTCCACTCATCGGCCGCATTGGCCGGCAGCCGGGTGAACAGCGCGGAACAGAGCAGCAGGAGAGGGACGATGGCCGCGGTTTTTTTCCCGGCAGTTGATTTACGCTTCGATTCTTGTTCCACCGCTCTTTGCCTCGATGACCTACGGGATTCGTCCATACCCTTTATTCCGTTGACCAGACCGCCAGCGCTTCCGCCCAATAGATGCGATGATAATCCTGGTTGGGATAATTCTTTTCAATGGTCTTTTGCAGAAAACGGGAGGGATCGAAATCCTGCCAGGCCAGGACCCGGCATTCGAAAGAGAGAAACGCCTCCTGCACCCGCGGAACAGCGATGGTCTCGCTCGCGAGCGGATGCAGTTTGCTTCTTTCCCATTTGTCCATGTCCCGGCCGCTGCGGCTGCCGCACAGGTTCAGCGCCGCGCGATGCTGCTCTGGGAGAAAATTGAGCGAGAACTCGCTGTGCTGATTGAGCAGGTGGAAGGTGTGCCGCGTCGGCCGCACATAGACGGTGACCATCGGTTTGTTCCACAGGGTGCCGAATCCGCCCCAGGAGACGGTCATGGGATTGGGCCGTTCCACGCCGGCCACCAGCAGCGCCCAGGTCTGGTCGAGCAGCTGAAATGGCTGAAGCTGTAATTCTTGCGGATCAATTTTTTTCATTTGGATCTCTCGCTGGTTCGTTTTTATCGAATTATATTAGGAAAAAATTGCCGGGAAATCAAACGGAAAATCATGCACCATGCGCCATGGCGGCGAAGCATGGCCGTACGCAGCACGACGCAGCGGGGATCAATAGACCAGGCTGCGAAAGTGCTTCACCCGATGAAAGGTAAACAGATTGCCGTTGTGGCTGCTCTGCGCCTGTTCGTCGCCGGAGCGGCTGACGATCAGGAGATCATCACCGGCCACGGTCATGGAGCCATAGTGTCTGGACGCGCGTTCATTTTCACCGATGGCGACCAGGCCGGCAAAGCACCAGTCGATCATGTTTTTGCTGAAATGGAGAACCAAACGCCGGCGTTCGTTGTCCGGCAGATTGTAGCGGTCAGCGGGCAGGCATTCCGGCCGCGTCATGCTGTCCGTCGCCTGCGTGCCCACCAGCCAGAACAGCCGCGTCGGCTCGTCCCAGAGCACATAAAATTTCATCTGTCCTCCGGGCAGCGGGGTATAGAGTATTTTTTTTCCGGACGGCGCGGTTTCGAGCAGGGTGGTCATGCTGCCGTCGGAATTTTCCACGACTTTGGCCATGGCCGCATAGCCGGTGCGCCCGGTGTGACTGCGCAGGAACAGATGAAAGGTGTGACCGCTGGGGTCGGTCCAGAGATGAGTGGGATCGGTGAACTGAACGACGTTGGCTTCCAGCCAGCCGATGGGATTCATCGGCCGGTCCGGCGTCAGCCAGACGGCGGTGTCGGCGGCGCAGGGATAAAAAGGCACGCCAAAGTATTCGAGCTGGTCCGGCGTCACCACATCTTCAAAGACCAGCGAAGAGGCAAAGGTCCAGCGCTCCGGCCGGGTGAGATCGCTGGTCTCGCCGGCGCGCATGAGCACCGGCGCCACATCCGCGATGCGCCAGCATCTTTGCAGATTGCGTTCCTCGTGCCGCTCCATCACCAGATAGACGTTGCCGCGGCTGTACCAGACGTTATTACTGGAGGCGTGCCAGGTCTGGCCCTGGGTCAGCTTTGCCGGCGCGGACCAGGTTTTGCCGCCGTCGCTAGAGGCGACGATCATTAGATCGCCGCATTGACCGAGCACATAGATACGTCCGCCGGCCACAAAGGGACGGGCGTGAAAAAACGGATAGGTGGCGGTCAGAGTCCAGGTTTTGCCGTTGTCTTGAGAGATGAATATTTTTCCCACCACTGCGCCGCCAGAGCCGGGCAGAATCCCTTTGGGCCACGGCACTTGATCAACCCCTGGGCCGAACAGATCCACGGTGGCCAGCAGACAGCCGTCAGGTCCCACGACAATGCCCGGGGTGCCGAGGAAAATCCTTTTCGCATCCGGAGAGCGGTCGATCACCACATGCGTCTGCGCCAGGGGCTGGATGCGATGTGGATGGACCGGCTTGTGACAGGCGCAGATAAAGCAGCAGATGATCAAAAGCGCAGAGCAGCATGGTCGCATATAATTTCCTTATGGGTTCATTTATTAGTGCACAAAAGGCGGCCTGTCGATCAGTCTGCCGGTTCACGGCCGGCCGCTGCCGCCCGGGTGAATTCGTTGACGATCGCTTCCGCGGGTTTTGGCGACAGCAGAGAGACGACAGCGATGGCGGCGCTGGAGAGCAGAAACGCAGGCAGCAGTTCATACACACCCCAGATGCCGCCGGCGGGTCTGATCAGCAGCTTCCAGACAAAAA
>JAKJDB010000466.1 GCA_022706175.1 Candidatus Zhuqueibacterota bacterium
TAAATATCGCTGACCGGTTTTCCGTCGATGGCGACGATGACATCGCCCTTGATCATGCCGCCGCGGCCGGCAGGACGGTTCGGGTCCACCACCGAGACCCGCAGGCCTTTGACATCCGCCGCCGAATGATCGGGCATGACGCCGAGCGAAATTTTAAAGCGACGGCCGCGGGGCATCGTCTTGGGGCCTGCCTCCTGAAAGGCCAGGCTCTCGGATCGCCCGGCGAGCTCTTTGGCCGTATCCAGAATGTAATCGACGATCATCTTTTGGCCGGTGTAATTCAGCTTGTCGCTGTCGTCATCCGGAGTGTGGTAATCCTCATGGAGGTCGGCCATAAAAAAGAGGACCGGAATATCTTTGGCGTAAAAAGAGGCGTGATCAGAGGGTCCTGCGCCCTCGGGGCTCAACTTGACCGCAAAGGCGCGGCCCTGCGCCAGACGGTTCAGAATCTCCTCCATGCCCGCTGCCGTGCCTGTGCCGCCGACGGACAGAGTCTTTTCCTCCACATTCATTCGGCCGACCATGTCGAGGTTGAGCATGTATTTGATCTGCGATAACGGCGCCGGCGGATGATCGACAAAATAACGACTGCCCAGCGTGCCCATCTCTTCGGCGCTGAAAGCGACGAACAGGACGCTGCGGCGCAGGGCCTTGCGATTCCCAGCCAGCGCTTCAGCCAGCTCCAGCATGCCGGCAACGCCGGAGGCGTTATCGTCCGCGCCGTTGTGCACAGCCACGGTATCCGGCCGTCGGGAATGGGAGCCCGGACCGCCCAGGCCGAGATGATCATAGTGCGCGCCGATGACGAGAAATTCGTTTTTCAGCAGAGGATCGTTTCCGGTCAGTTGCGCCACCACGTTGGCGGTCCTGGTTTGCTCCAGAATCACCTCGGTGGCGGCACTGAGCGTGTCATCGAGTAAAAAGCTGTGCGGCGTTTTGCTGCGGTAGAATTCCGCCTCGAGCCCGGCGATGGTCTTATCGGATCCGGCGAGCAGCTGATTCGCCAACGACCGTTTGATATGCAGCACCGGCAGGCCGGCGGTACTGGGGCTGTCGTCGTAAACCAGGGAAAGCAGGACATCGCTCTGATCCGTCTTCTCACCAGAGACAAACAGCACGCCCACAGCGCCCCGGTCCTTGGCCACCGAAACCTTTTTGCGCAGCGGCGTATAGGGCTCAAAGCCGCTGTTGGGCGCGCCGCCGTCCGGCGCCTCGCGCAGGATCATCACCCAGCGGCCGCTGACATCGAGCCCCTCGTAATCCCGCCACGTCAGCGAATCCGTCTCAATATGGAACCCATATCCTGCAAACGCCAACGGCGCGCGGGCGTGGACAGAGGCGGAAAAGGACAGAGGAGTAAAATCCTCCATCAATCGGCCCTCGATGCCGCGAAAAGAGAACTGGTTTTCAATGCCCGGTTTGACGCCGGTGACGACGAAAAATTCCTGCAGGCCGTTGTCGCCCAGCATTCCGAGTTTGCATTTTTTCAGCTCTTTTTTTATGTACTCGGCCGCCCGGCGCGCCTCTTCCGTTCCCGGTTTCCGGCCCTTCATCGCATCAGAGGCCAGATAATTCACATGCCCCTGCAATTCCGGGATCGTTATCTCTTCAGGGTCTTTTGCCCAGCCAGACCAAACCAGACAGAGGACCATCAGCCCTGCAGCCCGAACCAGATTCATAAAGCAACTCCTTCATCCTACAATGAGTCTTTCCCCTTTACATATCAGACTGAACCCCGGCGGCGATTTTTTCAAGATCTTTGAAATACTTGACCGTGGCCACCCGCAGCTCCATGGTGGCGTCATCATCGCACACGATGATGCAATGCGGATGCAGTTGCATCATGGAGACCGTCCACATGTGGCTCACGCCTTCCTCCACCACCTGACGCAGCGCCCGCGCCTTGCTGTAGCCGGTGATGATCAGCAGCACCTGGCGCGCATCCATGACCGTGCCGACGCCTACGGTCAAGGCCATGCGCGGAACCTTTGCCAGATCCCCGCCGAAAAACCGGGCGTTGGCCGCAATGGTTTCGTAGGTCAATGTTTTAACCCGCGTACGCGAGACCAGCGATGAGGCGGGTTCGTTGAAAGCGATATGCCCGTCAGGCCCGATGCCGCCGAGAAAAAGCTCAATGCCGCCGTGCTGCCGGATGCTCTCTTCATAACGCCGGCACTCCGCCTCGAGATCCGGCGCGTTGCCGTCCAGAATGTGGATGTTCTCCTGCGGAATGTCGATGTGATCGAAAAGATGGCGACGCATGAAATAGTGGTAGCTTTCCGGATGATCCTCGGGCAGATTGACATATTCATCCATATTAAAGGTGACGACGTTTTTGAACGAAACCCGGCGCTGTTGATGCAGCCGGACCAGTTCGCGATAGGTGCCGATGGGAGAGCTGCCGGTGGGCAATCCTAAAACAAACGGCCGCTCCGGTCCCGGCTTGAAGCGGTTGATGCGCTCAACCAAATAGTTGGCGGTCCATTCGCTCACTTCATCCGTATCTTTTAAAATGACGATTCTCATAGAGGGTTGCTCCTTGTTGCCGTGAATAAAAGACTGTGCTCCACCGCACTGCCGGCAATTTACCAAATTGCGGTCATTGAATCAACTCATTTAATCCGGCGATTCGGCGGCTGGAACAGAAGGACATAGCGCCCTGCCGTAGGATCAGACGTCTTGACCAAAAGTCGCTGCTGTTCCGCGTCGAACCACCAGCGTACGCCCTCAGCCAAGAACGCCTCATTCCATTGCACCTGAGTGGGCTTGTGCCGACAATGGATGCGCAGAATGTGCGGCGCCACCGCACCGGACAACTCTATCTCCAGGCGGGACGCATACTGCAGCAGATGCACGGCCGTGACGACCGGCCGGTCGGCATCATGGAGAGTGAAACGGCTCTCTTGCGGCTTTGCCTTCACCCGCACAGCCGATGGGTCGGCCTCATGGGCCAAAGAGCCGGCCGAATCCGCGAACGGATAGATCAGCCAGGTCACATAACCGCTATGGCCCGCATCCCCCACACCCGTGTAGGCGCGTTGGATGTTCATGGGCACAATGGCGCCCTGACGGACAAAAACCGGATATTCTTCGAGCGGAAAGCTGCGACGGAAACTGAGAGGGCCTTGAAAGAATTCACAATCGTGAAAAAAATAGTGCCAGCCGCCGGGCGGCAGAGTTACTGATTTTGTCAACTCTGGACGGATGATCGGGACCACGAAGAAATCGTCGCCAAAGAAATAGCCATCTTCATCGCCCCAGGGCCGTTGCAGCGGCAGCCCGCCCTCATGACAACGCCGCACATGGCTGTACATGTAGGGAACCAGCTCCTGGTGCAGCCAGGTGAAACGGCGGATGATCTCCAGCTCCTGGCGGCTTCGTTTCCACAGAGCGCGCTCACCGTGACCACCGTTCAAAAACAGGCCGCAAAATGCGGAAAA
>JAKJDB010000467.1 GCA_022706175.1 Candidatus Zhuqueibacterota bacterium
TCGATTTCATCGCCATCGGCGAATACGACTATACGATTCTCGAGTTGACCGAAAACCTGCATCGCCCGGATCGCCTGGCGCACATCAAGGGACTGGCCTATCGTCAGGCTGCTGATGTACGGCGCATGGAGGATCGGCCGCTGATCATGGATCTGGATCAGCTGCCCTATATCGCGCCGATCTACAAACGCTTTTTCAAAGTGGAGCACTATTACTTTAATCTCTCCTATCACCCCATGGTGATGCTGATCGGCGGCCGCGGCTGCAATTCGCTCTGCTTTTACTGCGTCTATCCGCAGGTCATCCACGGTCACTCGTATCGCCATCGCAGTCCCGAACATCTGATCGGCGAAATGTGCTGGGTGCAGGAGAACATGCCCGAGGTGCGCGAGATCACCTTTGAGGACGACAACTTTGCCGCTGATCGCCGTTTTGCCCGCCGGTTTGCCGAACTGGTGCGCGAACGGGGCGTGCGGCTGCCGTTTTTCGCCAACCTGCGCACCACCGTGGACTATGAGACGCTGAAAGCATTGCGCGACGCCGGGCTGCGCAACTGCGCCGTAGGATTCGAGTCCGGCGACGACCGTTTGTTGCGCACCATGCGCAAGGGCCAGAACAGCGACATCCAGGCCCGCTTTGTCAAGGACGCCCATCGGCTGGGACTGCTGGTGCACGGCTGTTTTATGGTGGGTTTTCCCGGTGAAACCAGGGAAACCATGAACAAAACGCTGGACCTGGCGTTCAAGATCAAGCCGGACAGCGCTCAATTCTATCCGGTGATGCCCTATCCGGGCACCGGCGCGTTTGCCTATTATCAGCAGAACGGCATGCTGGCCACAAAGAACTTTCGCGAATGGTTGACGGCCGAGGGCGGTCACCGCTGCGTGCTCAATCTGCCGGACCTGTCGCCGCAGGAGATCGAAGCGTTCTGCGAGCAAGCCTTCCGGCGTTTTCATTTTCAGCCGCGCTATCTGTTCTATAAGCTGATGCAGCTGCTGCGCCACCCACGGGAGGGCTGGCGCTCCCTGAAAGCGGGCCTCTTTTTTATCTGGTATACGCTGACCAACCGGCGCGAACGTCAGGAACCGTTTGCCGTGCCGGCCGTCACCGCGCCGGAAAACTGGCTGCAAGAGATCCGTGTGCCCATGGGCCGAATGGAAAAAATAAAACGAGGTGACCTGTCATGAGATCGATCTTGGCGATCCTGGCCCTTCTTTTAGGGGCTGTTCCGTGCCGTACCGCCGCTGCAGAGGACGGCTGGATTCCTATTTTCAACGGTAAAAACCTGCAGGGATGGACGGTGAAAATCGCCGGGCGAAAGCTGAACGACAATTATCGCAAAACCTTTCGCGTCCGCGACGGAGTTCTGCAGGTCTGCTATGACGGCTATAAAACATTCGACGATCATTTCGGCCATCTGTTTTATCAGCAAAAACTCTCCCGCTACCGTCTGCGGCTGGACTACCGTTTCGTCGGCCGGCAGACCAAGGGGGCGCCCGCCTGGGCGCTGCGCAACAACGGCATCATGCTGCACTGCCAGTCCCCGCAAAGCATGAGCAAGGCGCAATTTTTTCCGGTCTCCATCGAAGTGCAGCTTTTAGGCGGCGACGGACAGAACGAACGACCCACGGGCAATGTCTGCACGCCGGGCACCCATGTGGTCATCAACGACCAATTAATCACCCAGCATTGCATAGAGTCCACTTCTAAAACCTATGCCGGGGATCAGTGGGTCACCGTAGAGGTGGAAGTGAACGGCCACGGCCCCATCGTCCATTACATCAACGGCGAGCGCGTCCTGCAGTATGAAAAGCCGCAACTCGATCCGACCGATCCGGACGCGCAAAAACTGATCCATGACAACATCCTGCGGTTGGATGAGGGGTATATCGCGCTGCAGGCTGAAAGCCATCCGGTTGAATTCCGCAACATTCTGCTCAAGATAATCCAATAGCAACCACTAAAGGTCATGGAGGACGGATGTCATCGACCCAACAACCCAATGACGTGGAACTGGTCCATCGGTTTAAGAACATACACAGCGCCCTGACCCGCGAGATCGGCAAGGTCATCATCGGCCAGAACCGTGTGATCGACGAACTGCTCATCGCTCTGTTCAGTCGCGGCCATTGTCTGCTGGTCGGCGTTCCCGGCCTGGCCAAAACGTTGCTGATCAGCACAGTGGCTCGAGTTCTGAATCTGAAATTCAGCCGCATCCAATTCACCCCGGACTTGATGCCCTCGGACATCACCGGCACAGAGGTGATCGAGGAGGATAAAAGCAGCGGACGTAAAACCTTTAAATTCGTCCAGGGGCCAGTGTTCGCCAATATGGTGCTGGCGGACGAGATCAACCGCACGCCGCCGAAAACCCAATCCGCCCTTCTGCAGGCCATGCAGGAACATGAGATCACCGCTGCCGGCGCCACCTACAAGCTGGCGGAGCCGTTTTTTGTTCTAGCCACACAGAATCCCATCGAACAGGAGGGCACCTATCCACTGCCGGAGGCGCAGCTGGACCGATTCATGCTCAATTTATGGGTGGATTATCCGAATGAAAAGGAAGAGCAGAACATCGTCAGCTCCACCACCAGCAATTACCAGGCTGATCTGAAAACGGTTCTGAACGCCGACGAGATCATCGGCTTTCAGGATTTGATCCGCCGCGTGCCGGTGGCGGACAACGTCATCTCTTACGCCGTCCGCCTTGCGCGTAAAACCCGTCCTCTCTTCCCTGAGGCGCCTGCGTTTGTAAAAGAATGGATCACCTGGGGAGCTGGGCCACGGGCTTCGCAATACCTGATCCTCGGCGCCAAGACCCGTGCAGTGCTGGACGGCCGTCCCACGCCGGACATCGACGACGTGCGCGCCATGGCTAAACCGGTGCTGCGCCATCGCCTGGTGACCAATTTCAACGCCGAGGCGGAAGGGGTCACCACGCTGCAGATCATTGAGCGCCTCAGCGATGAATAACCCCTTTGTAAAAAGGCCGGATACAGCGACCGGGACGGACTATCGGCGTTTTTTAAACCCCGAAGCGGTCTCCAAGCTCAACAACCTGGGCCTCATCGCCCGGCTGGTGGTGGAAGGCTTTATCACCGGATTGCACCGCAGTCCGTATCATGGCTTCAGCGTCGAATTCGCCGAGCACCGGCCCTATATGCCTGGCGATGATCTTCGCCGTCTTGACTGGAAAGTGCTGGGCAAAACCGATCGTCTCTATCTCAAAGAATACGAAGAGGAGACCAATCTGCGGGCCTATCTGCTGGTGGACGCCTCCGCTTCCATGGGCTACCGCTCCGGCCAGGTCAGCAAACTGCAGTACGCCTCCTGGCTGGCCGCCAGCCTCTCTTATCTGCTGTTGCGTCAGCGCGACGCGGTGGGGCTGGTCACCTACTCGGATCATATCCGCAAACTCTTGCCGCCGCGCTCCATC
>JAKJDB010000468.1 GCA_022706175.1 Candidatus Zhuqueibacterota bacterium
GCCGCTGTGGTGTTGCCGTGGCTCGAGTTGCTCTGCGGTCTGTTGCTGATAGGGGGAAGATGGGTTCAGGGGGCTTCGCTCTGGCTGATCGTGCTCAATGGGGTGTTTATCGCCGCCATCGCCTCAGCCATGGTGCGTGGATTGGACATCGATTGCGGCTGTTTCAGCCTGCCTGGCCATGCCAGCCGAGTGAGCCTGCAGCGCATTGTGGAAGACGTGTTCTTCCTGCTGATCGCAATATTGACCTTCAGACAGACGCGCCCGGCCTGAACGGATCAAGCCGGTCTCCGCCTACCACGGCCACTGCAGTTGCAGAACGTCCTTGCCGGATGTATGGGCGTTGCTCATCGATAATGTCATTTTTTCCACAGCGGGTTTTACCTTGATGACCGCGCTACCCGCCCGAGGCAACCACACCTCGCCCTTAAAGGCCGCCGACTTTTCTTTGATCTTCCAGGGCAGATCGCATGTGTTGATCACATGATGGAAACGGTTGCCCTTGTCATCCGTGTAATGGGCGGGCATGATCTTGATCGCTGCCTTGAACAGCGCGGCCAGGTATTCCTCCTTGCCGGCCAGATGGCTGCCGAACCAGGCCACCGTACGGCCGGCGAACAGCGCCTCCTTGATGGCTGCTTCACTGCGGTCCCTGCTGAACACCAGAGTCATGGGACGCGGCCATTTTTCCAGATCATAGTGCAGGCTGGTGGCGCCGTGCAGATCGCTGTTGCACATGACAGCCAGATTCTTTTCCAGGCACCAATCCAGGGCAACGGGATACCATTCGGTAAAGTTAAACACTTCTATGCCGTGCATCCAGCCTCTCTCTAAGATTTGTTGATGTTCCGGCCACCAGCGGGTGGTGTCAGGCTGCTGGGACTTCCAGCCCGGATGGTTCCATTGAATGAACGCCCCTTGCCTCGCCGCCGCCGCCAACGCCGCCATGGCATCCTCCTGATTCAGCGAATCGACATCCTGAACGAACAGCGCGTTGAAATGGCCGGGCGGCATTTTTTTTGTGATCTCGCCGGCCTTGATCACCACGATGTCCAACTCGTGGCTGCGGCTGCGGGCGAACGCATAGGGCTGGTTGTTGTCGCCCGGCAAAGTCTCCTTGGACGGGTCCTTGCGGATATGATCCGTGATGGCGATGACATCGAGGCCGTCCATCCAGGCCTCCTGAACCCGGATCTGCGGCCAGACGATGCCGTCCGAAAAGACCGTGTGCATATGGAAATCGCATTTCAAAGTGACGTATCCCGGGATCGCCGGCACGTCGATCTGCGTGCGATACATGGGGGAGATGAGTTCGGCGACCGGAGTGTTGTTCGCATCCTGAGCGGAAACGAGGGATCCGACCAGGATATAGCCGGCGACGATCGACAACTGGAATATGGATTTCATCTTTAACTCCCTGTGTTCAGACCTATGGGTTCATGAAGAGCGGGAATCGCCGTGGGCGATTTCACCGCTCTGCACTCTGGCTTTAACCAATTCGCAGGCCATCTCGCGCAGAAGGTATTTCTGCACTTTGCCGCTGGCGGTCAACGGATAGGTGTCGACAAAAAAGACATACTGCGGAATTTTAAACCGGCTGATTTTGCCTCGGCAGTAATCGCACACGTCCGCTTCGGTGATGTGCGCGTCCTGTTTGCGGATGACAAACGCCGCCACCTCTTCGCCGTACTTGTGGCTGGCGACGCCGACCACCTGCACGTCCGAGATGCCCTCCATCTGATATAAAAATTCTTCGATTTCACGCGGATAGATATTCTCACCGCCGCGGATGATCATATCTTTGCAGCGGCCGGTGATGGTGAGATAACCCTTTTCGTCCATCACGCCGAGATCGCCGGAGTGCAGCCAGCCGTCCGCATCGATCACCCGGCTGGTCTCCTCCGGCTGACGGTAATATCCCTTCATGACGTTGTATCCCCGGCAGCAGATCTCCCCTTTCTCGCCGACCGCCACCGGCACATTGGTCTCCGGGTTCACCAGGCGGAGTTCAATGCCGGGAAGCACTCTGCCTACGGTAGCGACGCGGTGGTGTATGTCGTCATCCACACGCGTCTGGGTGATCACCGGCGAACCCTCGGTCAATCCGTAGCAGATGGTGATCTCGGTCAGGTGCATTCTATCGATCAACTGGCGCATCACCTGCATGGGACAGGGCGAACCCGCCATAATGCCGGTGCGCAGAGTGCTGTAGTCAAATTTGTCGAACAGCCGGTGTTCAAGAATGGCGATAAACATGGTGGGGACGCCGTAAAGCGCGGTGCAGCGTTCGTGCTGCACCGAAGCCATGACATGCAATGCATCAAACGACTCTAGAATCACCATGGTGGAGGCATGAGTGACTATCGCCATCACGCCCAGCACCAGTCCGAAGCAGTGAAACAGCGGCACCGGCAGACACACGCGATCCCGGCTGCTCAACGCCTGATTCTCGCCGATCCAGAAACCGTTGTTGACGATGTTATGATGGCTGAGCATCACACCTTTAGGAAAGCCGGTGGTGCCGGAGGTGTACTGCATGTTGACGATGTCATAACAGCTCAGACCGGCTTGGCGCTGTTGATAGTCTTGATCGGAAATCATGCAGCTCAGGGCCACCACCTCGGGGATCGAGTACATGCCGCGATGTTTTTCCTGGCCGAGGAAAAACACCCGGCGCAGATTTGGCAGGTTGGCGCAACGAAGATAACCGCGCGGCTGTTCGCGCAGCTCGGGCGCCAGGTCGTACAGGGTCTGCACATAATCGGTGTCGCGATACCCGTCGATGATGAACAGGTTTTCCGATTCCGACTGCTTCAGCAGATACTCCAGCTCGGAGCGGCGATAATTGGTATTCACCGTCACCAGCACGGCGCCGATGCGGGCCGTGGCGAACAGCAACGCCACCCAGTGGGGCACGTTGGTGGCCCAGATAGCCACTTTCTCGCCCTTTTGCACGCCCAACGCCATCAATCCTTTGGCCAGCTTGTCCACCAGCACGCCGAACTCGCGATAGGTCATGCGGTAATTGCGGTCCAAATACACCACCGCCTCGTTTTCCGCATGAGCGGCAATGGCGTCGTCTAAAATTTGGCCCAGCGTCCTTTCCATCAGGCCATCACATGATGTCATAACACTCCTCCCGGCAACACCGTTTGCTCAGAACTCACTGGGGATCATAGAGCACGGCCATCAGGGCGGCTTTTTCTGCGCCCAGGCAGCGGACGTAATGGGGCACCGCGGAATTGTAATAGATGGAATCACCGCGGGTCAGGGTGTGGCGGCGGCCGCCGTAGATCACTTCGATGGCGCCGGATAAGACCAGCATGAACTCTTCGCCCTCATGACTGGAGGCCGTCTCGTTGCCGCCGGTCTCGGGCAGTACCTCCACATAGAAAGGCTCCATGTGGCGGTCGCTTTTTCCCGCTCCCAGCGGGTAATA
>JAKJDB010000469.1 GCA_022706175.1 Candidatus Zhuqueibacterota bacterium
ATCAGGGTCATGGCAAAAGTCCGCCGTTCATCATCGAGGGCCTCGTACTCCTTGAGTCCATAGTTGATGAAAGCCAGCCCGGACTTTCCATCGCTATAGTCGACAAAACTGTTCATCGGCTGTGGATACTGAGGCGGTTCCGGCCAGATGGCGGCGCCGGCATCCCGGTGAATCGGCCGGGCGACCACATCGAACTGTCCATCCACCGCGACTGAGGAAACCTGAAGATCGGTTGGAAACATCAAGCGCAACCAATGATCCTCGCATGGATTATCGATCTCTGTAACCAGATCCAATCGTTCTGCCAAAGAGGTCAAAGTGAGCGTATGCTTGATCGCAAGCCGCCGGGTTCGGCTGCTACGTCCTTGGCCGTTTTCCGCCGCCGCTTCGGGCAAATCCATATGTAAATAAATCCCATAGCGGCAGAGAAACGGACCATCGGCCTCCAGGCAGATGCGGGCAGAGTTGCCCAGGCTGGTAAAAATCTGATCCGGCGTCGGCGCCAAATAGGTCCAGGGGTCGCCGACCTGACCGCCATCCCAGATATAACCGAGATCTCTATACTCTCGTGAACGCAGCTTGTCGTACAGGTTCCACGTTCCGTTGCGTTGAATGGTCACGCGTAAAAACGCGTTCTCCATAACCTGAGGATGCGGCGACAACGAACCAAGGCAGCGATGGGCGGCCGACGTAGTGCGCACTTTGAGACAGCGGTACCCATACTCCGGGACCTCCCCACTTGGAAAGCAGATCAAATGACGATTCATACGAAGAAAAAGCGGTGAATCGATGGGCTGTTGCAGCACCGGCAACTCGGAAGTCATCGATAGCTGCTGCAACGCGATCTCTTCGCCTCTTTCGTTCTCCATCACCAGAGTGAGCGGCACGGGATCGATGGCATAAGCTCCGCTCCACTCCTGCGGCACATCCACATAAGCGGTGAGGATTTCACTGCGGCAGCCATTGCCCGGATTGATAAGGATCAGCGGAATTTCACCAGAGGCGGTGTCGGAAAGGTCGATTTGCGCGGCCAGCGCCAGATAGTTCTTTTCCATCAAACCACGGGCGATCTCCCTTGCTTGATTGAATCGGAAAAGCATGTCGTCATGAACGGCATCTACGCTGCAGCCGCCGATGCTGTCATGACCCTGGTTGTCCAAGAGATAGCGCCAGGCGACGGCCAGAAAGCCTTCGGGGTATTCTTGGCCATGCAACCAGTTGAACGCGGCAAACGGTTCTGCATAATAAAGCAGCAGAGATTCCGTATCGAAATTGGCCTGTTTGATGTATGTGCGCGCAGAAAGAACGCCGCCGGCCAGCGAGGAGGACCATCGATCCTTTTTCACAGACCGCATCTCCCCTTTCAGAACCTTGAGGTCCTTCACTTCCTTTTTCAAACAGGCGACATAGTCCGGCAGATTGCTATGACGAATGACATCCTGAGGCAGAAGGGCTTGGGCATCATGGATCAGCTGAGATTCGCGATGACTGGGAGCGCTGTTGTCATGGCCCTGAGCCCAAAAAAGATGGCACGTTGAAAAATCATCCTCGCCCGCCTGCTTGAGCTTCTGCAAGGACTCCAGCAGTCGCGCCGGATGATACGTATCAGGGGGATCCGCCAGGTGATAGTCCCGCCGATAATGGGCGGAATCACAAAAACGGACCGGACAGCCCGGCGTTTCCCAGTGAAACTCACGATCATCGACGCCGACCTGTCGATTGAAAATCACCGGCCGATAGATTTCATACCAGAAATTGCAGCGGGGCAATTTGGAAAAACGAGAGGCCAGGACGCGTGTATCATCCGCTCCCTCCCAGATGAATTCCGCTTTACCCGTATCGGTTTTACTCACGCCGCGGTAAAAAAGCGCGGTGTCGATGCCGAATCCCGCATACAGCTGCGGCAGCTGTGAGATCTGTCCCCAGGAGAAGGGCGAATATCCCACTTTCAGCACCGGTCCAAAACGTCCGGCGATGCGATGGCCCAGAAGAAGATTGCGCACCAGGGATTCGCCGCTGACCATAAACTGGTCTGGAAGGCAGTACCACGGTCCGATGAACAATCTGCCCGCCTGCACCAGTTTTCGAATCCGCTCCTCCCCCTCGGGCCGGATCTGAAGATAATCCTCGACAAGCGAAGTCTGAGAATCCAGATGAAAATGTTTAAAGCCGGCATCGTTCTCCAACAGGCTCAGCGTCTTGTCCATCATCTCGACGAGCATCATGCGG
Source organism: Candidatus Zhuqueibacterota bacterium (assembly GCA_022706175.1). The sequence continues at coordinate 2,230 of JAKJDB010000469.1, forward strand.
GTTTGTTGAAACGAATAGCGCCACTCGCGATCCCAGTGGGTATTGCTGATGACATGCAAAGTAAAGGAACGAGTCATGAGTACGTTCTCCGTGCACAGCGTCGATCAGGCGTGAAAGATCTTTTTCCTGTCCACCGGTTGGATCTGTTCTACGATCCACTTGCGCAACTCTTTTCCGGGTTCCGAATTTTGCGGGTACGAGATCAGATCCAGCGGCACGGCCAGGGCCTGGGCGACGCGCAGAGCCAGGATCGGCCACACAACGCCGATATCCGCGATCACCGGAACGCTCTTTTCCAGCCGACAAAAGCCGGACATCTCCATGCGGAACGGAATGCGCATCAATTTGGTCTTAGGGATGCCCTGATCGATGGCTTTTTGCACCTCTCCGGAATGATGCTCGAATTCCCACGCCGACTTGAGCACCGGGTCCAGATCAATCCGGATCAACGATTTCTCCGCCAGACGATAGGTCGCATAGCCCTCCCAGTTCGACCAGATGCCGTGACCGGTGTAGGTCTCGAAAGGCCCGTCATGAACCTCCTGGGTCAGCACCACTGCCGATTCAATGATCACATCCGCCTCCTGCATCATGGCTGCGATTTTGCTGCAGCGTTCCGCGATGGAGATCGAATCGGCGACGGCAATGCCGACCATGCCTCCGCCGACCAGCTGAGGTACGGTGACCAGTAACGGTTTTCTCTTGGCCCAGGCAGCGCCCAACATGGTGCGGGGATCAGCGCCGGCGCCGGCAACTGCTTCAAACGGCAAGCCCTTACTGCGGGCGACCAGCATAATCTCTTTGGCCAGGTTTTCAGTGCGCAAACCCAACGGATATCCCATGTTGCCTGCTGCCTTGATAATCACATTGCCGTCCAGCTGAAGGCCTTTCTGCATCAGAGCGGTATCGATCACCATCTCCTCCTTGAGCCGGCTCAACAGGGCGTCGGAAAGAATGGATATCTCGAAACAATCGCCCCGGGGCAACACCTCGACGGGAAAACCGAGCAGTTTGCCGTCCACGCGTTTGACCTGATCCAACACACCCGCCATCTCGTGAGCCACCACTGCTGAACTGGTGGTGACGCCGTCGATGATGTCCTTGTGAATCAATTCGGCGATCAGCGTGGTGACCCCTTCATGCAGATTTGGACCGCTTCCAGTCACCACTACGACATTTCCGCCCCTTTCCTTGG
>JAKJDB010000470.1 GCA_022706175.1 Candidatus Zhuqueibacterota bacterium
CTCTGCGCATCGTCTCGGACGTGCTTGAATCCAACGGCTCTTCCTCCATGGCCACGGTCTGCGCCGGTTCGCTCTCTCTCATGGACGCCGGCGTTCCGGTTAAAGCGGCCGTGGCGGGTATTGCCATGGGCCTGATCAAAGAGGGCGAACGCATCGCCATCCTCACCGATATACTGGGCGACGAGGATCACCTGGGCGATATGGATTTCAAAGTGGCGGGCACGCGCAGCGGCATCACTGCGTTTCAGATGGACATCAAGATCGCCGGCATTTCGACGGAGATCATGCGCGAAGCGCTGGAGCGCGCCAAAAAGGCCCGGCACTTTTTACTGGACAAGATGGCTACGGTTATCGACCAGCCCCGGCCCGAGCTGTCCCGCTACGCACCACGCATCCTGTCGATCAAGATCCCGGTGGATTCGATCGGCAAGGTCATCGGTCCTGGCGGCAAGAACATCCGCGAGATCATCGAGAGAACCGGCGCGGCCATCGACATCTCTGATGACGGTACGGTGATCGTCGCTTCTGTGGATCCGGAGGCGGGTGAAAAAGCCGCCAGCATCATCCGCGATATGACCGCAGAGGTCGAGATCGGTAGCGTGTACAGTGGACGCGTAAAACGCATCATGAAGTTCGGCGCCTTTGTGGAGGTGCTGCCCGGCAAAGAGGGTCTGGTTCATATCTCTGAGCTGGACCATAAACGGGTCGGCAGGGTCGAGGACGTCGTCCGTATCGGCGATGAGGTCAAAGTCAAAGTCATCAAAATCGACAACGAAGGCCGCGTAGATCTGAGCCGCAAAGCGTTGCTGCCGGCTCCGGAAAACGATAAAGCCGAATAGCAGCAGTTTTCACCCATTCAACTCAAAACCTTCCATAGCCTGCGGGCTATGGAAGGTTTATGTTTTTACCTTTACATGAAAGAGCTCGCACATCTTTATGATACAGATGACCCGCTTAGACAACGGCTTACGCATCATCACCGATTCCATGCCCCGCATGCGTTCCATCTCCCTCGGCATCTGGGTTCGCTCCGGTTCAGTGGATGAAACGGAGCAGGAAAAAGGTCTTTCGCACTTTCTCGAGCATATGCTGTTCAAGGGCAGCAAACACTTCACCGCCCGCGAGATCGCACAGAGCCTGGAGTCCGTCGGCGGCAGCCTCAACGCCAGTACGGGCAAAGAGCTGTCGGTCTTTACCGCTCATGTCGTGGATGAGCATGTCGAGATCGCCGTGAGAGTGCTCTCCGATCTGCTGCTTCATCCCCGGCTGGCGTCCCGGGACATCGAGCTGGAGCGCAATGTGATTCTGACCGAGATCAACCATGCCCTGGAGGATCCCGAGGAGACTGCGCTGGACTATCTCTATCTGCAATTATATCCCGATCATCCCATGGGCCATTTGATCTACGGTTCACCGAAACAGGTCAAATCGTTCAAGCGCAGCGATTTTGTCCGCTATATCAAAAAGCACTATACCGCCGGACGCATGGTGGTGGCCGCAGCCGGTAATGTCCGTCACCCTGCTTTTGTTAAAATCGTGGAGCGCGCCTTTGCCCAACAGGAGGGAGGAAACCCTGCGCCGGACATCGCGCCCGTTCCAACAACCTATCCGCGCCGAATGGTTCATACCTTTCCCACCTTGCAGCAAGCCCACATCGCCATGGGCGCTCATCTGTGCGCCTACACCGACCAGGACAAGTATGGATTGCTGCTGTTGGACAGCATTTTCGGCGGCGGCATGAGTTCACGGTTGTTCCAAAACATCCGCGAACGGTACGGTTTTGCCTACTCGATTTACAGCTTTATCGATCTGCTCAGCACCACCGGTGTCTTCGGCATCTATCTCGGTTGTGAATCGTCCAAGTTGAATCGATCCTTGGACCTGTTGAATAAGGAACTCGCTCTGCTCTATCATAAAAAAATCCGTAGCCAGGAGCTCGATATGATCAAATCCCAGGCCAAGGGCAGCCTGATCCTCGGCCTGGAGGGCAGCGCCTCGCGCATGCGCCGCATCGGCGAAAATGAGATCTATGGGGCTGACCATCTCTCAGTTCAACAAGTGCTGCAAAAAATCGATCGGTTGACGTTGCAGCAGATGGGCGACCTCATCGAAAAATATCTGAATCCGGAAAAATTCGCTCACACCCTGATCGTGCCGCAGAGCTGAACCGACTGCTCTCGGGCGGCACAACCTCATGCTATTCGCACCTATCCTGAAGATGGAATCGCATTGCCGATATTAGCCTACCATATGGTGGAACCGGGGTTTGATCTGGCGATCACCCGCGTGCATCCTCGTCGTTTCAGCCGGCAGGTCGATCTGGCTCTGCAGTACGGATTTTCTTTCGTCACCCTCGAGGAGTACGTTCACAATCCGTCGCCTGATCGAATCGCCCTTACCTTTGACGACGGCTACGCTTCGATTTATCAGTACGCTTTTCCGATTCTGAAAAGTTATAACATTCAAGCTACGGTTTTCGTCATCACCGGTTATATAGGCCAATACGATGCTTGGGATGTCAATTTCGGCGGCATACGATTTCCCCATCTGAATTGGCCGCAGATTAAAGCATTACATCAAGCTGGTTGGCAAATTGAATCCCATTCTCTTTATCACAATGATCTGAGCCGAATTGAACGAACTCAATGCCTGCGCGAACTGCACCTTTCCAAGAAACTAATTGAAAAACGGTTGCAGAGCAGCGTGCGCTATATCTCTTTCCCCTTCGGCAACAGCAGCAGCCAGGTCATCGAACTGTGCCGGCAAACGGGGTATGAGGGAGGTGTGGTGATGTCCAGAGGAAGCGATCAGGTAAATGAACCTTTTTGCCGGCAACGTCTTGGGATCTATTATTTTGACACTCAAAGAACTTTTTTGCATAAAATCCTTGCTAAATATGAAAAATCTTATAAATTTATGCAAAGAACGCTCGATGTGTGCTCAGACGGCACGGTTTTAGTAAAGCACGGCATCAGGGCCATTAAAAGATAGTGCTTGATTATTGCAGCAATTATCACTATTTTCTCAGCAAGAAAATGAGTTCGACCCTCAGGTAAAAAAAGGGATGGAAGATAAAGCCATCAAGCGTCTTTACTACTCCATCGCCGAGGTAAGCCAGATTACCGGCTTAAAGCCGTATGTCCTGAGGTTTTGGGAAACTGAATTCCCTGAACTCAAACCTGCCAAAAACTCGGCAGGAAACCGTATCTATCGTAAAGCAGACATCAAGACTGTCTTTATGATCAAGCGGTTGCTCTACAATGATAAATACACCATTGACGGAGCACGTCAGCGCCTCAAACAGCTTAAGAATGAAAATGATCCTCAATTGAATTTATTCTTTAAGGAAGTTAAGCAAGACGAGCTGCTGCACGAGATTTATATGGGGCTTCAAGAGATGCTTGATATCTTGAATAAGTTTG
>JAKJDB010000471.1 GCA_022706175.1 Candidatus Zhuqueibacterota bacterium
CAGCCTCTATTACTGGCGCGACAAATCGAATCGCGAAATCGATTTTGTCCTCCATGACCGTGACAATCGACTTCATACCCTTGAATGCAAGATCAATCCGGACCAGTTTGAACCAAGATCGTTACTTGCCTTTCGCACACTCTATCCGCATGGCGCCAACTATATCGTCTCCCCGTTTGTGAAGGAGGCGTACACCCACCGATATACCAATCTGTCCGTAACCGTTAGTTCTGTGGAGGAAGCGCTCGCCGATCACCCGTGAATTCGAGCGCCCGGCCGGCAGTGGAAACCTCACCGTGTCCGTTCCACCTCGATGCCCCATTTCTGCAGCGTGGTGCCCATGCTGCGCTCCAACTGACCCAGCGCCTTGAGATAGCCGGCGATGGCGCGCAGCTCTTCGTTCTGCGCGTTGGTCATGTCGCGCTGATAGCTGATCACCTGAAAATTGCTGGACCGGCCGACGCGCATTTTGTCTTCCTCCAATTGCAGCTTTTGCGCCGCCAGCTCTTTGGCCCGCTGCGCCAGTCCGACCTGCTTGAGCGTGTACTGCACCAGCCGCACCGCGTTCTCCACATCGATGCGAATGTTGTCGCGCAGCTCCTCCACATATATTTTCTGCCGATCATTGGAGATGCGCGTCAATTCATACCCGTTGGCCAGATACTGTTTGTTAAAGGGAAAGGAAAAAGACAACCCGACATTCCAGGTCAGGGTCTTGAAGCCAAAGGCCTCCTGCGTGGTTTTGAGAAAATCATCGGTGCGGTTGGCCTCGCTGCCGATGCTGGCATAGCTGCCCAGATAGTAGCGGTTGCTGTTTTTCGCCACCAGCAGATCCATGTCCGAGATGGCCAGATACAGCTGCCAGATCAACCAGTCCGGCCGATTGGCATAGGCCCGGTTCAGGCACTCCTCCACATCCAAGGCCACGGGTTCAAAGTCCATCTGGGTGGTGGGCCGGATCAGCAGCCGCTTTTCCAGGTCCAGCTGCGACTGCAGCGCCACCTGGGTCAGGATGATCGAGTTCTCCGCCCCGGCCACAGAGATCTCCCTGGAGGCCAGGTCCGATTCCGCCTGGACGATCTCCTGCGCAGCCATGCGGCCGCTCTCGATCAGGCTTTTGTTGATCTCGAGCAGATCCTTGGCCCGATTGAAAGCCTCTTTCTGAATTTTGAGATCCTCGTAGACCAGAATCAGATCCCAATACTGGCTTTCAATGGCGGTGATCAGATCGATCAGATTCTGCTTCACGCTCAGCAGCGAGACATTGGCATAGGCTTTGGCGCGATCGATGGGGATCATGTTGACCCTGATGCCGAACCCCTGCAGCAGCGGCTGACTGATGGAGATGCCCACGTCCGCGTTGTAGTTGGTGACGCCGACGAGATTGGAGGACTCGCTGGTGCTGGTGTTGACGCCGATGCTGACCGAGCCGCCGGTCTCCAGGGCACGGGAAAAACCCAAGGAACTCGAGTAGCCTTTCTTTTTTATCGAATAGCCCAAATCGTCATTACGGCTTTCATTGCGGCCGCCGTTGATATACGCCGAGGGCAAAAAGCGGTACTCCGCCTGTTTTAGATTCAGATTAGAGATCTCTTCCGAATACCGGTAGTATTTCAGAATACGGTTGTGCCGCGTGGCCAGGTCAATCATCGCCTCCAGCGTCAGCGGCGCATAGCCGAGAGAGTCGATGACAATCACCGGATCTTCATTCTGCAGAGACTCGTCCAACGAGGGCGGCCGGCTCTGTAAGCGCACGTCCACGGCGGCCGCAGGGTCCTGTGGCCGGGCCGGAGCGCCCGCAAGCAGCGAAAGAAAAAACAGACTACATCGTACGGCGTTCGTTTTTTTTGTCTTGATTTTCATAACGGATAAAACCGACTTTCAATAAGTAAACACTACCCTCCCTCTCCACAAAAACACAGCCGGTGAGCCGTCGATGGGGGATGAAGCGAAGAGCAGCAGCGGAACAACGGACGCTCAACCGGACGAGGCCGTCGATTGCACGCGCCAGCCGATGAAACCGGTCAACGCGCAGCCGATGAGCACAGTGAGCAGAATCGGTGCAGGGTCCAACTGCCATATCCAGTTATTCAGGTTGCCGATGATCCAGACGACCACCTGACCGATCAGCATGCCGCCCAGACTGGTCATCGCCCCGATCAGCAACGAGCGGACGACCACGCTGCGGCCGGCCGGCTTTTCGACGTTCACAGGCCCGGCCGTATTTTTCTCCAGAATCAGAATCAGGTACAACTGCCAGGCGCCGAACAGCAACGCCATGCCGGCGAGACCGCCGGCAAAGATAGAGATAAAGCGCATGCTTTGAGCGATGCGGTGGGCGAACAGGACCTGATTGCTGATTTCATAGGTCGAGATGTCGCCCACCAGCTGGGTCAGTTTGGTTTGAATATAATCGGCCGTTTCCGCAATGGCGCGCGACGGCTGAGCGGCCAGGGTCACTTTGGTGAACTCTTTCTCCTTGCTGAACTGCATCATGGTGTAGTAGGGCAGCAAAACCGCATCATCCAGGCGGTAGGTTCCGGAGAGCGCGGGGCTGGGCGCCAACACGCCGATCACCCGGCAGATCTGCCGGCCGACCTGCAGCGAGCGGCCGACGAGAGAGTCCGCCGCGCTCTGCGTCCACCGCTTGTACAGCCGGTTGCCGACCACGCAAAAGGCGGCGGTGGAATCCAGTTCACTGATAAACCGGCCTTGCTGCAATGTGAGATTGAAAACGGTCCGGTATCCTGCGGTGACGCCGATCACCGCGGCTTCGATCTCATTGCCTTGATAGCGCACTTTTTCCAACCGGTGCGCTTCGGTGCTGACACCGACGATGAAAGACGGATCCCGTTTCAGCACATTGAGCAAGGACGGCTGCAACCGCCGGATCTGCGAAGCGCCGCGGCCGCTGTTGCCATGGCGATGGATGATGGAGAAAAGATCCGCGCCCTCTGAGTGAAACCGGCGGGCGGTCTCGCGGCGTACGACATTGTTCGAGTACAGCAGAACAAACAGACAGGCGCAGCCGAGGATCAGGCTGATCAGAACCAGTCGGAATCGCAGTAGAAAAATCGAAGGGATGGAATGAGAAAAAGCGTTTTTCATATCCACATCCCATCAGCGCAAGTTTGGGACCAGGACCGGCTCGCCCGGCTGCAATCCGCTCTCAATGACGATGCGGCTGCCGTCGCAATAGCCGGGACGCACAGAACGAATCGCCGGCTCTCCGGCCTCCTCGCCGATCATCACCACATCCTTGCCGTTCATGCGCGAAACCGCTTCGATGGGCACGGTCACCACGCCTTGCAGGGATGACAAGCGAATCGCCGCCTCCGCCTGCATGCCGAACCGCAGTTTGGAGCGCGCCTCAGCGGGCATGTCCGGAATACTGATGCGCACCGGATAATAGGTTTCATC
>JAKJDB010000472.1 GCA_022706175.1 Candidatus Zhuqueibacterota bacterium
GTTCCCGGAGCAGCCGGGTGTCCAGGGGCCCGGGCTGTGCTTCCAGCACATAAAATTTGCGCACGATCGCGCTCTTGCTGCAGCCGGACAGGATCACTCCGGTCAGAGCGGCCAATAAAAGGACAGGTCGTCGCATGTCATCTTCCTAATTTGTCATCCGGCGGATTCTTGGGTTTGACGCCGCGCACCAGGATCGATGGATCCTCGTTGAGCATGCGCGTCAGCTGATTGAGATTGTCCGAGGTCTCTTTGAACGAGCCAACGATGTCGAGCATGTCCGCACGGCTTTTAATAAACATGGTTTCCGCATCACGGAGCATCCGGTTGCTGCGTTCAAGGGTCGCGTTTAATTCGCGCATCAATTCCACGATATCCGCTTGTTTAATGCTTTCGGTGATCTCGACCAGGTTGTTCAGGATTCTGCGCAGCGAATCCGATTCGGCGATCTCGTCAACCCGTACCATGGTGCGTTTGGTGAGTAGGGCGATCTGACGCGCGTCGTTGCTGAACGCCATCGCATTGTTCATCGTTGTGTCGATCGCCGGACGGTTGCGCCGCAACAGGTTGTTCAATTCGGCGATGGTGTTGTTGGTGGTGGTCAACAGCTCCATCAGTTTAGTACGGTTTTCCTGAGCGGTGATCTCTGCCAGGTTGTCCATCACGGTTTGCGCCTTGCCGGCAATGGCCTCCGCGCTGTTGGTGAGCCGATCGGTGATGGAGGCGGTGGCTGAGATGAAGGAACGCGGCGGCAGGGGTTTGGCCTCGTTGCTGCCGCTGCGCAATTCGATGAGCTTGATGCCGGTGATGCCGAGCAGCGCCATCTCCGCCTGGGTGTCCTCACGAATGGGCGTACCCTGATCCAGCGATATCTCCACGATCACCCGACGGATATCCTGCGGATCGATGGTGATATGGCTGATGAATCCGACGGTCAATCCCTGATATTTGACGGTGCCGCCCTCCAACAGCCCGGTGACCGAGGTGTCGCGAAAACCGATATAATAGATATCGCGATGCTCCAGCAGCTTCGGCACCAGAATGACGCCGACGACAGCCAGCAGAACAATACAGGCGATCACCACAAACACACCGAGACGTATTTTTTGCGATTTGCTGATCATGCTGTTACCATTCGCTTGTTGATATTAATCACCCCAACTGGCCGCAGAGCCGCGCACATCCACATGGACGAACGGACCGTGGCTGTGCGTGCGTCGATAGCGTGCGAGGCCGCCCAGAAGCGAGGCGAAAACCGGTTCTCGGCTCCAGGCCTCGATCCAGGCACGAAGTTGTTCCGCGTCGACAAGGTCGCAGCGGCCGTCGCGGTTGAGATCGTCCATCGTGCCGTTGCCGTCACGATCCACAAAGATATCCGCAGCGCCGCCCCAGCAATGCCAGCTGTAGGGGACATTGCCGATGGCCTTGTTGTAGGCCGGTGTGCGAAATCCACTCAGGATCGCCAGAGTGGGGCAGACAAAACCCTTCAACGCCAGATGGTCGAGGATCAGCTCCAGCTTGTGCAACAGTTTTTCCTGCACATAGAGATATTTCGGATAATCACCCGGCTGCTTGCAGAGAAACTGGCCCACCTGGAAATGGGGCGACAGGCGCATGCTTTCCATCTCCTTGGTGACCCTTATAAACCCGGCCGGCGTCGCATGATGGGTGAGCGTTTGCATCACCCTGGACGGGTAAGAGCCGATCTGGTAACCTTCAAGTTTTTCCGCGCCAACATACGGCGTCAGCACAAAGACCTGCAGCCGGATGCTGTCCGACGGTTGCGTGCGATAAAAAGTACAGGGGTAGACGCCGGGTGCAGCCGGTGCGTGAAAAACGACCTCCTCTGCAGAGCGGCGGGTGCAGCCGAGTTCGCTGCGCACGGCGATCTCACCCCCGGCCTTTATTCTGTGCAACCGCAGGGAGACGGTTTCACCGGGCATAACAAAGATGGAAAAGATGTGCCGGCTGGTGCTGATCCCTTTGCAGGTCAGCGAAAAACCCGCCGAGCCCGCTGCCAAGGCCGGTTCTCGTGGAACCCAAAGGAGCAGGATCAAAGATAAAAGGACTTTATTCAGAATAGAACGCATAGCCGGTTTGCACTGTTCGTTAAGAGGTCACGGGCGGAGAGTGATCCATTTGCCCGACTGTTTTTTGCTTTTATCAGCCGCTTCCATAAACGTGAACATGGCGATGGTCTCCTCACGCGGTACCGGAGATTGTCCGGTGCGAAAGAACTCGATGATCTGGATCAACAGGTTTTTGTAAACCGAGCCTTTGCCCAGTTCGAAATGGGCGATGGATTTCTCGCCGTATAGAGTGGCTCCATAATCTTTGGCGCCGTTGCGCAGCCCGCGGAAAACGCCCACGCGGCCGTCCTGCCACAGTCCGATCACCACATCCGCATCGGCCTGTTGAATACGCTGAATTTTAACGCACGCCGGCCCAAGAGCGGTGAACAGCATCTCGATGCCGTGAATCCCGTACCACACGAGATCCGGATGATGGGGTTCATAGGAAGCCGGACTAAAGGCTTCGCAGCCCAGAATCGCGCCCAGGCTTTTGTTTTGCACAGCGTCATAAAAGCCGTCCAGAAAGCGCAGGCTGGAGGAGCTGAAGCAGGGAGTCTGATACTGGTCTGCCAGTCGAAAGATCTCTTTCACCTCTTTGACGCCGGCAGCCATGGGTTTGTCGATGAAAACCGGTTTGTGCGCCTGAAGAACCGGCCGCACCTGCTGCAGATGAACGCGGCCGTCCACGCTGTTCAGGATTACCGCATCCACTTTGCTGATCAACGTCGGTATATCGTTGACGATCTCGATGTTCCATTTCTCCTTGAGCTCCCTGGTATACCCTTCCACTCGAGTACGGCTGGCTTCGACATCGGGGCTGCCGCCGGGAAAGGCACAGACGACACGGCCGCCCGGCACATACTCTGCAGAGGTGGAATCATTGAGCGAACGGGTAAACGCCGGAGCATGAGAGGTGTCCAGGCCGATGAGGCCGATGCGCAACGTTTGAGCGTTTAGAGTCATGGGTAGGAGTCCTGATATAAGGCTGAAAAGTAGGATGAGTGGTTTGAGAGGTTGAAATTTCATCAAGACCTCGGTTTCAGGCGACCGCCAGCCGCCGGTTTGTTCGTGTAAATCCAGTCGGCAGCAGGGCATTCATCCCATGTCCGCGACTGGTTATGAAATTTCTTCAGGTCAGGTTGAGTGAGGCAGAGATGCCAACCTGTTAATACCTTAAAGTTAAGCGATAGGAGTAAAAAGTGCAAGCACTATTCCTGGCCGGTTTACAACTCGATGCCATGCAGCCGGAAATAGGCTGCGCTGGCCAGAGCGCTGCCGCTGCCCCAATCGAACCCGCTGACGCCGCACAGATGGTCCCGTCCGCTGTGGCCATGGTTCTCCGCC
>JAKJDB010000473.1 GCA_022706175.1 Candidatus Zhuqueibacterota bacterium
CGTCATGCTCTACACCTCCGGCACCACCGGCCACGCCAAAGGGGTGATGTTGACCCATAAGAACATCGTCTCCAACGCCATCTCGGCCGTGCAAATGATCGGTCTGACGCACGAGGATCGTTTGGTCTCCATCCTGCCGCAATCGCACGCCTACGAGTGCACCTGCGGCTTTCTCGCGCCGTTCATGCAGGGCGCCAAAGTCTATTACATCAAGGGCCTGCCCACGGCGCAGACGCTGCTGCCTGCGGTGCAAAAGGTCAAGCCCACCCACATCCTCTCCGTTCCTCTGATCATGGAGAAAATATACAAGAAAAAGGTGCTGGCTGAAATCAATTCCCGCTCTTTTTCTAAAATGGCCTACAAGATCACGCCCAAACTGGTCTACATGGTCGCCGGCAAGAAATTGTATCAGGCCTTTGGCGGCAAATTAAAGATCATGATTTTCGGCGGTGCAGCCATGCCGCTCGAGGTGGAGGAGTTTTTAAGCGAAGCCGGTTTTCCCTACACCTCCGGCTATGGGCTGACCGAGGCCTCCCCTTTGCTCACCGTGAACCCGGTGGGCCAAGTCAAAAAACAGTCCGCCGGCAAGGTGGTGCCTTCGGTGAACTTGCGGATCGCGGATGTCGATCCGGAGACGGGCATCGGCGAGATTCAGGCCAAAGGCCCCAACATCATGAAAGGCTATTATAAGAACGAGGAGGCCACGCAAAAGGCGATCACCACGGACGGCTGGTTGATCACCGGCGACCGCGGCTATGTGGATGAAGACGGCTATCTGTTCATCAAAGGACGATCCAAGAATCTGATCGTCGGCCCGTCCGGCGAGAATATCTATCCCGAGGAGATCGAGTTTCATCTGTCGCAATCGCCCTATGTCCTGGAGTCGCTAGTCTTTGAAAAGGAGGGGCGCATTGTCGCCCGGGTGCACCCGGACTATGACGCATTGGAGCAGCACTTTCATATCTCAACCCTGGATGGCTCGCAGGCGGTCAAGACCATAGAAAACCTGCTCGAGGAGATCCGCGCTGAGGTAAACGCCAAGGTGGCGGGCTATTCGCGCATCCACAAGATCATCGAGCAATCGGAAGAGTTCGAAAAGACGCCGACGAAAAAGATCAAGCGGTATTTGTATACGGATTGATCTCTCTCTTCAGCCGCGCCGACCGGCCGGAAGGTTCGAAATAAAAAAAAAGGCCGCAAGCGTTCGCTCACGGCCTTTTTTACAGGGATTCTGGTCTCAGCGGGTTTTAAAATTCTGCACCATATTCCGCAAACCATCTTGAAAAATCACGGTTATTTTTCCGTGGTCCAATATCTTGACGACCACACCGACGCCGAATTTGGTGTGATCGATCACATCGTTTTCCGTAAAGGATGAATTCATGCTGTAGGAAACCGCTTTTTCCCTGTCCGCGTGCTCGAGAAGCCGGTTCCATTTTCGCTCTTCTCTGGTCTGGGGATCGAGTTTGGGTTTTTTCGCCTTTGGGGCTTTTAAAGATTTGGCCGCGCCTCCCTTGGGCGGACGGAAGCGATGCGAATTCAGGCAGGTTTTACACATCACCTTCATGAGTTCGGGGGTTTTGATCACCTCGATGACATGAACGGTCGCCCCTTTGCATTTGGGACACAGCGCTTCGACTTCGGCGCCGATTTCTGGTTTTTTAGCTTCAGGCATCGGTTTTCCTTTATGATTGGCTTTTCAGTACTTCAAGTTACGAAAAATAAAGGAAACAATCAAGCTTTACTTGCTCGGCTGGCGGTGGTCGGCGGCAGGGCTCTGCTCGGCTGCGCCGCCGCGCGGCTTTTTATCGGCCGGCGGACAACCACCTGAATCTTTCACCTTTCTTGGCAAATCATGGAGCTTGTATGAAAAAAATATTCTTGTGGCTGGCAGGATGCTGGGCCATCGGCCTGGTCGTTACCGCCGCCGGAGGACCTTTTGCGCCGGTATACCCTTCCTTTGCGGTCTTGCCGTCAGCCTCGCACAGCGCCGCTGTCACTGATATAGGCTATATCATCGGCAAGGCGTTGGACGCAGAGTGGGGAACGCCGATAGCCAATGTGGAGATCCATTTGCTGGGCAGCGAATGGTATACAATGAGCGACGACAGCGGTTTCTTTGCGTTTGTGGATGTGCTTCCAGGTGAATATCAGCTGAGCGCCACAGCGCTGGGTTATTTCAGCCAGACCCGGACGGTGACCCTCGGAGAGGGACAGGTGGGCCAGGTCACCTTTCTACTGCAGCGGCGGGAGTATCTGCCGATGGCTTTGTCCGCCCACCCGGTCGGTCCAAACGTTCAGCTCTCCTGGGGCCTGCGACGACCGCAAACCCGAATCGCTCATCACAACAGCAAACCGGTCAGCGGCTGGTTTCAAAAACTGCGCAGCGGCTATGGGACCCTTTTTGACCTGAGCGGATATCAGGGCGCTTCTTTGGAGCAGGTGGATTTCAATCATTATAGCTGGCAGGTGATGCATGGCCCGTACCTCTATCGGGTCCATGTCTATGATATGGTCGACTCTACCGAGGTCGCACAGGTCGACGGCATCACGTCGCAGGATTCCTACGCATCCCCACAGTGGGAGACCGCGGTGGATCTCGGCGGCCTCACCGGCCTGAGCAGGGTGGGCATTTTTATAGAGCCCCTGAGCGGCAGCGCAGAGGACGCTCATCCGGTCGTTTCCACAGACGACCATTTGCCGGTCTCCTTCGGCATCAATTATCTGATCGAGGACCTGGGCCATCCGTTTGCCACGATGATCGATGTGCGGGCCAAGAACAGCGGTTATGGAAATTTTCTGATCGATTTATGGATCAACCACAACGGCACAATGCAGAGCATCGCCGCATGTACCACCGATACGCCGCCGGTCGTTGCCTCTGCCTCGGGCCCGACCCGGGGCAGGATTCCGGCGGTTGTGGAAGAGCGCCGGCCGGCCGGCGTGCAGTCGCTGCACGGCTTTATGATCTATCGCGGTTCTGTGGATCAGCCGATGCGCCTGGCGGAGCTGGCTCGAGTGGCTGCGGATCAGACCTCCTTTCTCGATACCAATGTCGCGCAGGACTCTTGCTATCTTTATGGCGTCAGCGCGTTGTATGATACGCTGGAATCCTCGATTGTTCTGCTTCGTTATTATCATCCGCCGGTTCTTTCCATCGCGCAGGCCCGTGAGGATGACAACGCGGACGGCGTGCCCGACCATCTGGGTCAATCGGTGACGGTGGAGGGTGTGGTCAGCACGCAGAATTACGGAGCTCGCGGTCTGACGGATTTTTATCTGCAGGACGATCACAGCGGGTTGCATATCTCCAGCCTTGCGCTGGCGGTTTCGTTGCAGCCGGGACAACGCGTCCTTGTCAGCGGCCACATCGACACCCTGAGTGGATTGACCGATCTGGTCCTTATGCCCGG
>JAKJDB010000474.1 GCA_022706175.1 Candidatus Zhuqueibacterota bacterium
GGCCCACCAGTGGTGCGGTGTCTGATGCCAGAAAGAATCCGGTTTTGCTGTGGCCGATCACCAACGGACTGCCGCGACGGGCGGCCAGCAAAAGATCGGGATGATTTTTTTCCAGAACCGCGATGCCGTAGGTGCCTTGCACCCGGTTCAGCCCCTCATGGACGGCGTCGACGAGGTCCGCCCCCTGGTTCAGATACTCTTCGAAAAGATGGCACAGCACTTCGGTGTCGGTCTGAGAGACGAACACATGACCGCGCTGCATCAGCTCTTTGCGCAGGAGCGCATGGTTTTCGATGATGCCGTTGTGCACCACCATCAGGCGACCCTGGCAATCGTGATGCGGGTGCGCGTTGATCTGACTGGGTTCGCCGTGCGTAGCCCAGCGAGTGTGACCGATGCCCAGCGTACCCTCCAGGCAGCGGCCGTTGATCCGCTTCTCCAACTCTTGAATCTTGCCTACCGCTTTTTCGACGCAAAAAGCTTCGTCGTTCAACAGCGCCACCCCGGCGGAGTCATAGCCTCGATATTCGAGCCGCTTCAGACCCTGCAGCAGGATCGGCAGCACCGTCTGTTGTCCGATATACCCCACAATACCGCACATGGAAGGTCACTCCCATTCGATGGTGCTGGGTGGTTTGGAACTGATGTCGTAGACCACCCGGTTAATTCCCTTTACTTCGTTGATGATGCGATTGGATATCCGCGCCAGCACCGGCGCGGGGATTTCAGCCCAATCCGCGGTCATGCCGTCCAGGCTGGTCACGGCGCGCAGGGCGGCGACGTTTTCATAGGTACGCTCGTCGCCCATCACCCCCACGGATTGCACGGGCAGAAGGACGACGAAGGCCTGCCAGATCTTTTCATACTGCCGGTTCTGTTTCAACTCTTCGATGAAAATACGGTCAGCCCGGCGCAACACCGCCAGTCGTTCAGGGGTGATCTCGCCGACGATGCGCACCGCCAATCCGGGACCGGGAAAGGGATGGCGTCCGAGAATGGTCTCAGGTACTTGCAGTTCCCTGCCGACGCGACGCACCTCGTCCTTGAACAGCTCTCGCAGCGGTTCCAGCAGACTCAGATGCATGTGATCCGGCAGGCCGCCGACGTTGTGATGGCTTTTTATGACCGCGGAAGGCCCCTTGGTGGACACGCTTTCGATCACATCCGGATAGAGCGTGCCCTGGACCAGGTATTCGATATCGCCGAGCTCATGAGATTTTTGTTCGAACAGACGGATGAACTCGCGGCCGATGATTTTTCGTTTTTGTTCCGGATCGATCACGCCCTTCAGGGCGGAGAGAAAGGGGATGCCGGCGCTGACCAGGTGAAAATCAAAATCGGCCTCCTGATAGAATTGGCACACCTCTTCGACTTCGCCCTCGCGCAGCATGCCGGTGTCGACGAACACGCAGGAGAGTCGGCGGCCGATGGCTCGGGACACCAGCACGGCGGCCACGGTCGAGTCCACGCCGCCGGACAGGGCGCACAGCGCGCGCTTGTCGCCGAGGCGGTTGCGGATATCCGTCACCGTGCTTTCGATAAAGGCGCCGGCGTTCCAATCGCCGCGGCATCCGCAGGCTAAAAAGCAGAAATTGCCGAGAATTTTTGCGCCCTCGGGCGTGTGCACCACCTCCGGATGGAATTGGATGCCGAAGATTTTTTTTCGTTCGTGACGCACGGCCGCGATGGCGGCGTTGGCCGTATGGGCGATGGTTCTAAAGCCCGGCGGCGGTTGAGTCAGATGGTCGCCATGACTCATCCACACCGTCACATGGCGCGGCAGCTCTGTGAAAAGCTCTGTGGCCTCATCGATGGTCAGTTCGGCCCGGCCGTACTCCCGGCGCGGCGCTCTTTCCACCTCGCCGCCGAGCAGAAAGGCCATGGTCTGCAGTCCATAACAGATGCCCAGGATCGGAGTGTCGAGATCGAACAGCTCTCTGGACGGCAACGGCGCTTCATCCGCATAGACCGAGGCCGGTCCGCCGGACAGGATGACGCCCATGGGCTTCATCCGTTTGATCTCATCCAGCGACACGGAAAATGGTTTGATCTCTGAGTAGACGCCGAGTTCACGCACGCGCCGCGCGATGAGCTGCGTATACTGTGAGCCGAAATCCAGAATCAGAATGAATTGTTCGTGCGTCATGCGTGTGTGAAACCCCAGGTTTCGAGTTCTTGCATCAGCGGGTAATAGGTCAAGTCATAGTGTACCGGCGTGATCGATATATGGTTTTGCAGGATCGCCCGGTCATCCACCCGTTCGTCGGCTTCGATCTCCACTTTATCTCCGGTGAGCCAATAATAGCTGCGGCGATGGGGATCCTGGCGTGCGCTGTATTCCTCCATATAGTTGGCCTGACCCTGGCGGGTGATGCGCACACCGCGGATCTGTTCAGCCGGCGCCGCCGGCACGTTGACGTTGAGAAACACGCCTTTGGGCAACCGGCGCTGCAGCAGCGTCTGCGCCAGCTGCACGGCGAATGCCGCAGCGGGCTGGAAATCCGGGTTGACGAACGTGGCCAGAGAGATGGCGAACGAGGGGATGCCCAGAATCGCGCCTTCGGTGGCTGCGGACACGGTGCCGGAATAGATCACGTTGATGCCGGTGTTGGCGCCCAGGTTGATGCCCGAGATCAGCAGATCGGGTTTCGGCTGATCTTTGAGCAGCACCCAGTAGGCGAGCTTGACGCAATCGGCCGGCGTACCGTGCACCGCGTAACCAAAGAACTCGTTGTTTTTTTCATACGAGGTCACTCGCAGTGGATCGCTGAGTGTGATGGCGTGCCCCACGGCACTCATCTCTGCAGCCGGCGCCACGATGGTCACCTGGCCGATGCGGCTCATCGCTTCGGCCAGGGCGGCGATCCCCGGTGCGGCGATGCCGTCGTCGTTGGTGATCAGGATTTTCATAGAGGAAGATCAGTCTTTCTTTTTACGATCCATAAAAAAGTCGAGCATCTGCGACAGCTGTTTCTTCAGCTCTGTGCGCGGTACGATGGCATCCAAAAATCCATGTTGCAGCAAAAATTCGGCGCGCTGAAAGCCTTCCGGCAGATCCTGGCCGATGGTCTGCTTGATCACCCGCGGCCCGGCAAAACCGATGAGCGCGCCGGGCTCGGCGATGATCAGATCGCCGAGCATGGAAAAGCTGGCGGTGGTGCCGCCGGTGGTCGGATCGGTCAACAGAGAGATGTACGGGATGCCGGCATCGGACAACAGCGCCAGACGCGCCGCGGTCTTGGCCATCTGCATCAGCGACAGCACTGCTTCCTGCATCCGCGCGCCGCCGGAGGCGGAGATGATGATCAACGGCGAGGATGTCTGCAGCGCCCGATCCACGGCGCGGCATATTTTCTCGCCCACCACCGATCCCATGCTGCCGCCGATAAACCTGAAATCCAT
>JAKJDB010000475.1 GCA_022706175.1 Candidatus Zhuqueibacterota bacterium
AGAATCTGGAGGAACTGGCGCGCCGCGGCTTGCAGATTCCGGTGCTGCTGGGCGGCGCCGCGTTGACCAGACACTATGTGGAGGAGACCTGCACCCCGATCCTCGACGCTCCGGTGGTGTATTGCAGCGATGCCTTTGACGGGCTGGCCGCCATGGAAAAGATCAAAGACGGCACGCTGATGAAAAAAACCGCGGCGTTCAAACCGGCTCAACCGGCGGTGCGGCCCGCAGCCGAAACCAGCGATCAGCCGATCCGGCGCGATGTCGAGATCCCCACGCCGCCTTTCTGGGGCGATCGCCTGGTGACCGGCATCGAGCTCGATGCCGTCTTTGGCTACCTCACAGAGACGGTGTTGTTCCGCGGCCGCTGGGGATATCGTCGAGGCACGCTGAGCGCCGCCGACTTTGAAGCGCTGATCGCGCGGGAGGCGCGACCTGCGCTGGAGCAGCTCAAGGAACGATGCAAACAGGAGGCGTTGCTGACGCCCTCTCTGGTGTACGGTTATTATCCCTGCAACAGCGACGGCGACGAGGTGATCGTCTATCATCCGGAGAGTGAAGCGGAATGGCTGCGTCTGCGGTTTCCGCGGCAGAGCGCGGCGCCGCATCGCTGCATCGCGGATTTCTTTCTGCCGGTGCAGGAGAAGCGGCAGGACCTGATCGCCGTACAAGTGGTCACCATAGGCGCTCGAGCTGGCGAGGAGGCCAAACGGTTGTATGAGCAAAACGCCTACAAGGACTATCTTTTGTTTCACGGATTGAGCGTGGAAACCGCAGAGGCTCTGGCTGAGTACTGGCATCGCAAGGTGCGCGAAGAGCTGGGCATTCTTGAACAAGAGGGCGCCGGCATCGAAGATTTCGTCGTGCAGAAATACCGCGGCTCGCGCTACTCGTTCGGCTATCCGGCCTGTCCGGATCTGGCGGAGAACCGCAAACTGTTCAAACTGGTGCGGCCGGAGCGCATCGGTGTTTATATCACCGAGGAGGACCAGATGGTGCCGGAGCAGACCACCTCTGCGTTCATCGTGCATCATCCGCAAGCCAAATATTTTCGTGTGGATTAACCGCAGCGGCTGTATACGGCGCCGGCATCGGCTTGCAGGCACCATGGACCGAAGCGCTGCGATGGCTCGATCAGGAGGAGGAAATGGATAAAACGATCTGCACCAATTGCGGGTATGTGTACGATCCGGAGATCGGCGACCCACAGAATGGCATTCCGCCGGGAACGCCCTTTGCCGAATTGCCCGAAGACTGGGTGTGCCCGGTGTGCTATGTGACAAAGGATCGATTCGATCTTTTATAAAAAAAGGCGCTGTTTCACTTAAGAAACAACGCCTTGTAATAAAAATGCCGAGCCATCCATGGCACTGGAATTAGGGGGGTTACCAGCCACCGAGGGGACGCCCGGCATGTATTACGTAATTAATATAGGATAAAATGGTTAAAAAAACAATCAGCAAAACCATGTATTTTTGGCTAGGGTAAACCCTTAGCGCATTATCCACTCAACGTTCTTAACAGATATAATATAGCTAAAAAAAAACAAACGTGCAACAAGAATCGCCTCTGCGTACTGCAGAGGCGATTCATAGAGACTAGTAGTCCATGCCGCCGCCCGGGGGCATCGGCGGAGCCGGCTGCTTGGGTTCGGGCTTTTCGACGATGGTGGCCTCGGTCATCAGCATCAGACCGGCGACGCTGGCAGCGTTCTCCAGAGCAATGCGCGAAACCTTGGTTGGGTCAATGACGCCCGCCTTGAACAGGTCTTCGAACACCTCGGTGTCCGCGTTAAAGCCAAAGGCATCCTTGCCGTCTTTGACTTTTTGCACGACGATGGAACCTTCCCAGCCGGCGTTCTCAGCGATGAGGCGGATGGGCTCTTCGATCGCACGACGAAGGATCTGCACACCCACTTTTTCATCGCCCTCAAGGGTTTTTTCCAGTTTATCCAGAGCCGGTATGGCGCGCAAGTAGGCGACGCCGCCGCCGGGGATGATACCCTCTTCCACTGCCGCGCGAGTAGCGTGCAGCGCATCTTCCACGCGAGCCTTCTTCTCTTTCATCTCGACTTCAGTAGCGGCGCCGACGCTGAGCACGGCCACACCGCCGGCCAGTTTGGCCAGACGTTCCTGCAGTTTCTCCTTGTCGTAATCCGAGGTCGAAGTCTCGATCTGCTTTTTAATCTGAGCGATGCGCCCTTTGATATCTTCGGTCTTGCCGCCGCCTTCGACGATGGTGGTGTTGTCCTTGTCGATGGTCACGCGTTTGGCTTTGCCGAGATCGGTGGTGGTGGCGTTTTCCAGCTTGAAGCCGACCTCTTCAGAGATCACCCGGCCGCCGGTCAGAATGGCGATGTCTTCCAACATGGCTTTGCGGCGATCGCCGAATCCCGGCGCCTTTACCGCAGCCACGCGCAGCGTGCCGCGCAGTTTGTTCACCACCAGAGTAGCCAGGGCTTCGCCCTCCACCTCTTCGGCGATGATCAACAGCGTGCGCCCCATTTGAGCGACTTTTTCCAGAATCGGCAGCAGGTCCTTCATGGCGCTGATCTTTTTATCGTAGATCAGAATCATCGGATCATCCAGCTGCGCTTCCATGGTGTCGGGATTGGTGACAAAGTACGGGGACAGATAGCCGCGATCGAACTGCATGCCTTCCACCACCTGCAGTTCGGTGTTGGTGGTCTTGGCCTCTTCAACGGTGATGACGCCGTCCTTGCCGACTTTTTCCATCGCGTCGGCGATCAGTTCACCGATGGCTTTGTCGTTGTTGGCGGAGATGGCGCCGACCTGGGCGATTTCGGTTTTTCCCGGCAGCGGCTTGCTGATCTTGCGCAGCTCGTCGACCACGGTCTTGACGCCTTTGTCAATACCGCGTTTCAGCGCATTGGGGCTGGAGCCGGCGGTGACGTTCTTCAATCCTTCGCGGATGATGGCCTGAGCCAGAACCGTGGCTGTGGTGGTGCCGTCACCGGCCACATCACTGGTTTTCGAAGCGACCTCTTTCACCATCTGGGCGCCCATGTTCTCCAACGGATTCTCCAGCTCCACTTCTTTGGCCACAGTGACGCCGTCCTTGGTGATGGTGGGAGCGCCGAACTTTTTATCAATAACCACATTGCGGCCTTTGGGTCCGAGAGTGGAACCCACGGCCTTGGCCAATTTATCAATACCGATCTTTAAAGCGCTGCGCGCTTCGACGTTAAAATCTATAAGCTTTGCCATAATAGACAACCTCCACGAGTTCAGGTTTAATTAGATGATTGCGAAAATATCGCTCTCGCGCATGATCAGATAATCTACACCGTCGATGGTGACTTCGGTTCCGGAATATTTTCCGTACAATACCTTGTCGCCCTTTTTGACCGACATGTCCACTTTGACTCCGTTCT
>JAKJDB010000476.1 GCA_022706175.1 Candidatus Zhuqueibacterota bacterium
ATCCCGTTTGATGTAGGGCGGCAGCGGCGATTTGCCGATCTTTTCCACGATTTTGTAAAAGTCGCCGCCGTAATTGAAACGCACGACGCGGCCGCCGGACACGGTGTTGTCGATCACATCGCACACAAGATCGTCGCCGATGCTCAGGCGATTGCCGACGCGCACTTTGCGGGCCGGACGGACCAGCACCTCCCACAGGCCGGCCTCCAGCTCGCGCAGCAGAAAAACCTCCACCTTGGCGTCGGTCTTGTCCTTGGTGCCTTCCAGACGCGCGGGAAAGACTTTGGTCTCATTCAATACCAAGCAATCGCCTTCATGCATGTGAGCCACGACATCGGTAAAGACACCTTCCTGCAAACTCTCATCGCTGCGCTGGACCACCAGCAATTTGCATTTGTCTCGCTGTTCGCTGGGATACTGTGCGATCAACTTTTCCGGCAGATTGTATTTGAAATCAGATAGCTTCATCGGGCGAATTCCTCCGATTAGTTTAAGAGCGTTGTATGACCCGTCGGGTTTGGACGCAAAATACCTGGTTTTGCAACCACAAGGGTGCTCGAGCGTGCCCTCCGGCGCTGATTAAAAAAGTTCTGGTTGAGTCGATCTCCCGTGTGCGCGTTGAAAATGGCGATAGGCGGCATCGGTGGCGACGCGGCCGCGTGGCGTTCGATTGAGAAAGCCGATCTGAATGAGATACGGTTCATAGATCTCTTCGATGGTATCGCTCTCCTCGCCGATGGCCACCGCCAGCGTGTTCAGACCCACCGGGCCGCCGCTGAATTTTTCGATCACCGTAAGCAGAATACGTTTATCCATATCGTCCAGCCCCTTCTCATCCACATCCAGCCGCTCCAGGGAGTGACGCGTGCTTTCGCAGGAGATGGTCTGCAATCCCTCGATCTGAGCGAAATCGCGCACCCGACGCAGCAGGCGGTTGGCGACGCGCGGCGTACCGCGCGAGCGGCGCGCGATCTCCCGCGCAGCCTCGGCGTCGACCGGATAGCCGAGAATCCTGGCCGAGCGCAACACCACTTCGTGCAGCTCTTCGGGGCTGTAATAGTCGAGCCGCAAGGATACACCAAACCGCGCCCGCAGCGGCGAGGTCAACAACCCGGCGCGCGTCGTGGCGCCGACCAGGGTAAAGTGCGGCAGTTTCAACTGGATCGTGCGGGCATTGGCGCCCTTGTCCAAAATGATATCCAGCTTGAAATCCTCCATGGCCGGATAGAGATACTCCTCGACCACGCGGTTCAGCCGGTGGATCTCGTCGATGAACAGAACATCATGATCGCGCAGATTGGTGAGCAGGCCGGCGAGATCGCCGGGCCGTTCCAGCGTCGGGCCGGAGGTGATGCGAATGTTGACGCCCATCTCCCGGCTGATGATGTGGGCCAGAGTGGTCTTGCCTAATCCCGGCGGCCCGTAGAACAGCACGTGATCCAGCGACTCTGCCCGCTCCAGTGCGGCGCGGATAAATACGTGCAGATTCTCCTTGATCTTGCTCTGGCCGATAAATTCGGAAAAATGGCTTGGCCGCAGAGTAGAATCCAACTCCCGTTCGCCGTTGAGCGGCTCAGGATCCGTGGGACGATCGTGTGAATGCAAAGGATCGGTCAAGCTTGTATCCATGAATGAATGAATGCATGCCGTATAGAGTGACGGCCGGCTGCCGGCCGCTGAGAATTATCCCTGCAGCGCCTGGCGCAGCAGTTTTTCAATACTCGCTTCTTCGCCCAGAGTGTTGGCCGCCTTTTCGATGTTGCGCACCGCCTCCGGCCGGGTGTAGCCCAAAGAGAGCATGGCCTGAATCGCTTGCTCCAGCATATCCCGGTTCAGCCGCGCCGGGATCGAAAGGTCGGTGGCGACTTTTCCGAGCTGAGCCGCGGCCTTGTCCTTCAAATCCAAGATCAACCGTTGCGCGGTCTTTTTCCCCAGCCCGGGGATCCGGGTGAGGCTTGCTTCGTTCCCCTCAGCCAGATATTTGTACAGGTCCGCAATTTTGCAGCCGGACAGGATGCCCAGCGCCAATTTGACGCCGATGCCGCTTACAGACACCAGCATCTGAAATAGCTCCTTTTCTTCGATCGAAAAAAAACCGATCAACGACAGCGCGTCCTCTGCAGCGTGACCGTGGCGCCGGGATCGGGCAATTTTTCAAAAGTGGAGAGCGGGATCAGGATATCCAGCCCCACTCCCGCGGTCCGGACCACGGCGCGGGTGGCGGTCTTGGTGACGAGAACGCCGTTGACAAAAGCGATCATCGCATGTCTCCCTGCAGACGGAATGAGGATGCGGTTCGATGATGATGACAGATGGCGAGGGCAAGGGCATCGGACGTATCCAGAGGCCAGTCCGCAAGATCCAGCTGCAGCAAACCGCTCACCATGCTCTGAACCTGCTCCTTGCCGGCAGCGCCATAACCGGTCAAGGCCTGTTTCACCTCGCGGGCCGCGTAATAAAAAATCGGCAGGCCGGCGTGTACCGCAGCGATCAGCGCGGCGCCGCGCGCCTGCCCGAGCTGCAACGCCGCGCGCACGTTGCGGCTGACAAAAATCTCTTCAAACACGATCTGCTGCGGCTGATGGCGGCCGATCAGTCCAGCGATCTCTTCATAAATCATTTTCAGGCGTAACTCAAAGGGGGAACCGGATCGCGTTCGCACACATCCGCAGACCACGCAGTGCAACGGTCCCTGCGGCTCGCCGTCGACGATCCCATATCCGGTCACCGCACCGCCGGGGTCAATGCCCATCACCCGCATCAGTCGTTCAACGATGCCAGTGTGTTCTCATCCACATCAAAATTGGAATAGACGTTTTGCACGTCATCGTGTTCTTCGATCGCCTCGGCGAGTTTCATCAGCGATTCCGCGGTTTTGCCTTCCACCTTGATGGTGTTGGAGGGCTGCATGCTGATTTCGGCCGAATCATATTTGATGCCGGCGGTCTCCAGCGCTTTTTTGACCGGCTCCAGTTTGGCGGGTTCGGTGAGGATTTGAAAGACATCTCCATCCTGCTGAATATCATCCGGTCCGGCATCCAGCGTGGCAACCATCAGATCATCCTCAGTTATTCCGTTGGCCGGCACAACGATGATGCCCTGTTTGCTGAATAATCGGGCCACGCTGCCGGTCACGCCGAGGTTGCCGCCGTATTTGGAAAAGAGATGCCGCATCTCGGCCACGGTCCTGTTCTTGTTGTCCGTCACCACTTCGACATAAAACGCCGTGCCGCCCGGACCGAATCCCTCGTACACGACCTCTTCATAGTTCACTCCTTCCAGCTCGCCGGTGCCCTTTTTGATCGCACGGTCGATGTTGACCGCCGGCATGTTCGCCGCCTTGGCAGCCAAAACGGCGGTGCGCAAACGGGGGTTCGCGGATTCATCACCACCG
>JAKJDB010000477.1 GCA_022706175.1 Candidatus Zhuqueibacterota bacterium
CTTCCCGGGAGCGGCTGTTGGCGGCGATGGCGGAGAACAGTGTACCGACCGTGGCCAGGCCCCAGGTTCCCAGTCCCAGAATCAGCAGCAAGCGCGGCCATTGCTGATGGAACTGCAGATCGAACAGCACGGTCATAACCGGCAGCGTCACCACTTCCATTAGCATGATGAAGAGCAGGTTGCCCAGCATTTTTGCGGTGAAGATGAGGCTGCGGTCTATAGGGCAAAGCAAAAGGCCGTGCATCCGGCCGTTCTCCTGCTCCCGGGCAAAAGAGCGGCTGAGGCCCAGCTGGCCGGCAAAGACAAACGCCACCCAAAGTATGCCGGGAACCGTGGCCTGCATCTCCAAAGACCCTGGATCAAAAACGAAATTAAAAATGACCACTACAGTCAGGCTGAATACCAGCATGCTGACCAAGATGTCCTTGCTGCGCCATTCAAGGAGAAGATCCTTGAGCAGAATGCTGCGTATGGGTCGTAGAAAATTCATGGCACTCCTGAAGACAGGGCCGCTCTATTGACCGGCGGCCGGTGCAGTTCCGCTGGGACCGGTCTCGCGCAGCAGATCGAGAACCTGGCCGGCCGCGACTCGATGGCTCTCCTCATTCAGACACAGCCTGCCTTGGACCAGCACCAGGGTGCGCTGACTGTGAGCTTGCGCGTATTCCACGTCATGGGTGGTCATGAACACGGTGACCTTCTGTTGCACGGCCTGTTCCATGAAATGGGTGAGCATCCGGCCGGCATGCACATCCAGTCCGGTGAAGGGTTCATCGAGCAGCAGCACAGAGGGTTCGTGGAGCATGGCGCGCGCCAGGGCCAGCCGCTGCTGCATGCCGCGTGAAAAAGTGCGGACCGGATCTTTTCGCCGCGCCCACAATCCGATCTGGTTGAGCAGATCTGCGATGCGCTCATCGGCCTGTTGGACTCGGTGCAGGGCGGCGTAAAATTCCAGGTTCTCCACTGCGCTCAGGTCGTCATAGAGCAGGGTGTGATGGCTGACCACGCCGATCCGCTCGCGCACTTGTTCCGGCTTTTCATCTATCCAAGAACCAGCCACGCAGGCCCGGCCGGCGGAAGGTCGACTGAGCGCAGCCAAAATGCGGCTCAGGCTTGTTTTGCCCGCACCGTTGGCGCCGAGCAACGTCGCCCATTGCCCCTGGCCGATCTCAAACGAGACATCGTGCAACGCATGGAGGGAACCGAATTTTTTCCCCAGTCCTTGGGCGATGATCATGGCACGCGGTCTCTTTTTTTCAACTCATAGATTGCCAGCGCCACGAGCAGCAGTCCGCCGGTGAGGCCCAGGGCATAGTAGGGATGTTCGTCCGAATCCGGTTGACTCGGACGCTGAAAACGGATCTGCAGTGCTTGTCCGGCCGGCACATCCCTGCTGCCATATCTGGCAAAGGTGCGGTCGCGGATGGTGAAGGGGCCATGGTCCAGCAATCGGTCCGTCGACGCCACCTGACCGGCGTCTGCGACAAAGAAATCCAGAGAACGGGTGGCGGTGGCGGCGATGACGGTGAGATCGGCACGGCCGTCCTGCCAGGGCAATTCATAGGTAAAACTGACTTGATGGCTGCCGGGTTCGAGAGCGCCCTTGAAATAAACGGTATGGCCGTGCAGGGCAAAGACGTCTGGGTTTGCATGCTCTGGCGTAAAGCCGCGGGCTGCGGGCGGCAGTTGCAACATCAGCGTAGCCGCGGATTCATGCTCATCCTGCACGGCGGCGAGGATGGTGCGGTTGAGCGGATTGGACAGCATGCGCATCTCGCGCACCAGCAGCGCTGCCCCGTTGTCCTCGACGATGACGTGGTGCATCAGGGTGACGATCCGGCTCGCGCTGCGGCAGGAATCAAAGATCACGATGCGGGTGGGAATCCGGCGGCTTGACGCGTCCACGGTCATCAGCTCGCTGTAATAGCGGGCGCCCTGATGTTCGCTGGTGATGAAATAGTGGGCCGTGGAATCCGGTTGCGGCACGGTACATTCAAAGCGGCCGTCCCGGCCGGAGAGCAGGTCTGCGGTTTTTTCCGCCAGGCCGGTCTCCGGCGTCATCCTTTGCAGCACGATGGGCAGGCCGCTGACAGCGGTGCTGTCTTGAGAACCGTTCAACGCCTGTCCCTGAATCAGCACCTGGCAGAGCAAGGGCACCGGCACGATAAAGAGAAACAGCCACACTCTTTTCATTAAAAAAGTCTCGAATGGATTACAGAGTTTCGGTTAAAGCCTGTCCGCACTGGGGGCAGTAACGGGCGTTGCTTTCGGTTGAGTTGCCGCACCGGCTGCAGAGCTTGCGCTGGTCGCGGCCGTTTTTGATTTTCCCTTTGGTCGATTTGCCGACCTGGCCGGCGAGGCGGCCGTCGATGTGGCTGATCCGCCGTTGTTGCGCGGCTACCAGGCCGGCGTGCTCCTGCGCGGAGAATTTTCCGGTGTGCAGGTCAAAATCCAGATCCCGGATCATCTCGATCGCCGTCTCTTTTTGAAACAGCAGCTCGTCCGTTTGATCCGCAGTGGAGCGGACGCTGGTGCGGCTGGGTCCGCTGCGAAACAGCGGCCAGGCGACATAGGCGACGGCGAGGCTCGAGAGCACCACCGCTGTAAGGATAACCATATCGGATTCCCATGTTAAAAAAAATATGCCCCGGTGCTGCGGTCTGGCGATCGGCCGGTAAAGATGAACGATCATTCATCCGGCGCGTTGGTGCTTGCGGCCCTGCGGGGAAAGGGCCAACAGGGCGCCCAGCACCATGATCAGGCCGCCGATCCACATCCACAGCACCAGCCGATTGATGAGCACACTGACCGTGGCCGCCTCTGTCTGCTGGTCATAGTTGGCCAGGATCACATACAGATCCTCTTTAAGGGTGCTGCGAATGCCCACCTCAGTGGCAGGCTGAAAGTTTTCATGCAAGTGTTTGTCGCTATGAATGGCGCCCAGCGACCGGCCGCCCTTGCTGACGTTGAACAGGGCACGGTGGATTTCCCGGTCCGGGCTTTCTATCGTGCGCAATCCCAGGTAGGTCAGACGGTAATCCGCGAGCTCGATCGCATCGCCCTTGTTGAGCGTGGCGGTTTTGTCCAGAGAAAAGGCGGAGGAACCGGTGATGCCGAGAAACAACAGCAGCACGCCCAGGTGGACGATATAGCCGCCGTAGCGCCGCTTGTTGTGCAGCGCCAGGCTGAGCAACGCTCTGGCAAAAGAGAGCTGGTCCGTGCGCGCTCTGACGCGTGCGCCGCGGATGAATTCCACCACGGTGGTCGTCAGACTGAACAGCAGGATCGCCAGAGCCGGCAGCGCTACGGCGCCGCGTACGCCCAACAGCAGCAGCGCAGCAAGCGCCGCTGCTGTCACGCCGGCGGGCAGGGCGGCGTTC
>JAKJDB010000014.1 GCA_022706175.1 Candidatus Zhuqueibacterota bacterium
CCGGCCAGCACCTCATCGCCGCCGTCGCCGGAGAGGACGACGGTCACATGCTTGCGCGCCATCTCAGAAACCATCAAGGTCGGAAAGACTGAAAAGTCCGCGAACGGCTCATCCAATTGCCCGACGATGCGTTCGGTCAGACGGACGGCATCGGGCGTGATGATCTCCTCATAGTGCTCTGTGCCGAACCGCTCGCTGACCGCGCGCGCGTAGGGCAGTTCGTTGTAGCTTGAATGAGTAAAGCCGATGGAAAATGTTTTAACCGGACGATCGCTGCTGCGGGCCATCAGAGCGACGATGGAGCTGGAGTCCAACCCGCCGCTCAGAAACGCGCCCAGGGGAACTTCGCTCATCAATCGTATTTTGGTCGCATCCTGCAGGAGCGCCAGCAATTCTTCCGCCCGTTCACCCTCACTCCCCTGTGTGGCGCCGTAGGTCAACTGCCAGTAGGGACGGAGTGTGACCTTTCCGGACTCCCACAGCAGATAGTGCGCTTGCGGCAGTTTAAAGACGTTCTCGTAGATCGAGAGAGGGCTAGCAATATACTCAAATGTAAGAAAATTATCAAGCGCTTTTGCGTTCATTCGGCGCGGCAGCTCCGGCGCCTGCAGCATGGCCTTCAGCTCCGAACCGAAGATAAAGCGATGGCCGTCCAGATAGTAATACAGAGGTTTGACGCCCAGCCGGTCCCGCGCGATAAACAGCCGCTGCCGGCGGTCATCCCACACCGCCAGGCCGAACATGCCGTTCAGCTTTTTCACGCAGTCGACGCCGTACTCTTCATAGGCGTGCAGGATCACCTCGGTGTCCGCCTGGGTGCGGAACGCATGACCGCGGGCTTGCAGATCGGCGCGGATTTGG
This sequence comes from Candidatus Zhuqueibacterota bacterium, assembly GCA_022706175.1. Next base: position 862 of record JAKJDB010000014.1, read on the forward strand.
CGATGGTTGTAAATCTCACCGTTAAAAACAATGGCCATGGAGCCGTCTTCATTAAAGATCGGCTGCTGGCCGGTGGCCACATCGATGATGCTCAAGCGCCGCATGGCCAGTCCTACATGGCCGCGGATGAAAAACCCCTCATCATCCGGTCCGCGATGACGGATGGCGTCGGCCATGGCTTTGAGCAGAACCGGTTCCACCCGCTGTTCCTGATCATTATAGACGATACCGCAAATACCGCACATGCCTTCCTCATATAAAGAGCGGACGTCTGCGCCCGCAAAACAAACGCAAACGCCGCGTCACCCGCGCGGACCGTTCTGAACCGCCTGCTCGACGATCCATTGCACTTTGTCCAGATAATCTTGATAACGGTACTTTTCTTCCGCCAGACGGCCGGCGGCGCTGGTCATCGCCGCCGCCTGTTCCGGGTGATCCAGAGTCCACAGCACAGCGCGGCCGAACGCCTCTGCCGTCGGAGCGGCCAGCACCGCCACCTCAGAGGTGAGAATCTGCGTGTGGGTGACATGGTCCGTAGCCACCACCGGCCTGCCGGAGCGCAGATACGAATAGATCTTGAGCGGAGAGTTGGTTCCGCTCATGCGAGTCGACACCAACACGTCGGCCAGAGCGACATAGCTGGGAATCGCCTGCGGCGGGACAAACCCGGTGAAGGAGAAACAGCCGTCAACACCGGCCGTGTGCGCCTGTTGCTGATAGCGGCGAACTTGATCTTCCTGCCCCCCGACCACGATAAACCGGATGGGCCGCGGGCTGGTGCGCAGCGCATAAGCCGCGCTTTCGATCAGCAGATCGATGCCCTGGTAGGGCTCCAAGGTCCCGTAATAGAGTACGATTTTTTCCCCGTTCAGGCCCAACTCGCTTTTAATTTTTTCCTGCAGACCTGGCTCTGCGGGGAAAACGATCTGATTATCGGCGACGTTCTCGATCAGCAGGCTGGTGACCTGCGGATAGTGCTCGCTCACATAGTTCTGCAACTCCGGACAGATGGTGATCACCGCGCCGGCGGACTGAATGGTCCGTTCCTCCAGCCGGGTGAACAGCGACACCAGCGCCCTGGAGCGGGAGTATTTGAAATTGGACAACTGCTGCGGCAGAGAAGAGTGCATGTCGTACAGATGGGGCAGTTTCCAGCGGCGCGCCAGACCAACGCCGAAAAACCCCGCTTCTTCATGGGTGTGCAGCAGATCATAGTGGTTTTTCTTCAGCAGACCGCGGGCCCGGATATACAGTGCCAGGTCGAGCGCCACCTTGGTTTTGGAAGGGCCGATGCGCACGCGGCGCACGCCCGGCACCCGGGCAGCGCGGATAATCCGCAGCCCCTCCATCGGCACATCCTGGCCTACATGATAGGTCGCCAGATCAACCTGATGGCCGAGGGCGGTCAACGCTTTGATGCGATGCAGAACGCTAAAAGGCGTGCCGCGCGGCTGAAACCAGGGTTGCGGGGCAATCATCAACAGGCGAAAACGATTTGAGGCGGCGGTCATAGAGCTTAGTTCCCTGTACGAATAAAAGGAGGCCCTGGCGAAAACCAGGGCGGTCATTCGATCGATCCTTGCCCCCGGAGGCGGCTGTATTGGGCGCACACCGGCGCCTTATTCAGCCCCATAACCGATCAAAACGACAAAGATGGTTCTAATTAAAATTTTTGCATCCAACAGCAAAGACCAGTGATCGATATAGTCGAGATCCATCTTCATCCACTGATCGAAGCCGATCTTGTTCCGGCCGCTCACCTGCCAGATGCAGGTGATGCCGGGCTTGAGGCTCAGCCGGCGGCGTTGCCAGATCTGATAGTTCTCCACCTCATTGACCAGCGGCGGCCGCGGACCCACTATGCTCATGTCGCCCTTGAGCACATTAAACAGCTGCGGCAGTTCGTCGATGCTGGTCCGGCGGAGAAAATGGCCGAAGGGGGTGATGCGCGGATCGCGTTTCATCTTGAACACCGGCCCGTCCATCTCGTTATGCTGCATCAAATCGTTCTTCAACTCATCGGCGTTGGCCACCATGGAGCGAAACTTGTAGAAAATAAATTTGCGTCCGTTCAGGCCGCAGCGTATCTGCTTGAAGAAAACCGGACCGTGCGAAGTGATCTTGATGAGAATGGCCACCAGCACCATCAGCGGTGAAAAAAGGAGCAGCATGACGGCGGAGATGGCGATATCGATCAGACGCTTGATGAACAGCTGCCATTCCTGGGCATGAAACGTTTCAAACTCCAGCAGCGGGTAGCCGTTGAAATCGGTCTGCCGCGTCTGTGCGATGTGCAGATTGTACAGGTCCAGGGAGATGGAGCTGGACACGCCCACCTCCTCACAGGCCTGCAGAGCGTCCTCGATGCGATGCAGCCACAAGCGTGGAACCACAAAGATGACCCGGTCGATCACCAGCCGGTTGACCAGAAACGGGATGTCCTGCAGCCGGCCGATCACACGATAGCCCTCCACCTCCTTGCCGTACAGCCCGTGTTCGTCATCGATGAGCCCGACGATGCGCAGCCCCCACGTTCGATGCATGTGCACGGCGCGGATAAAGTCGCGCGCCCGTTTGCCGGTGCCGACGATCAGCAGGTTCTCCTGGTTATATCCTTTGGAATGGATGATGTCGAGGACGTAAAGGAACAGGCGCTTCTCCGCCAGGATGAGTAAAAAGGCGGTGAGGATGAATATAGAAAAATAGAGACGGCTGTAGAGTTCGAGCTTGAGCAAAAAGATCAGGCTGCCGGAGGCCAGGGTGGCCCAGACGCTGGAGACAAAGAGGTTCCATGTCATCTTGCGGTTGGTTTGCAGGCGAAAGCCGCGATAGACGCCGTTCAAGGCGTAAATGCTGACCCAGATCAGCGGAAAGCCCAGCAGGATCTGCCAATAGTTCGAGACAAAGTAGAAAAAGCCCGCCAAGGTGGGTACATCTCCATAGGCTTTGATGTTCAATTGCGCCAGCGTGCGGATGCGCACATCGACGAAATAAGCGACGAGGAACGCCAAAGCGATGATGATGATATCGACGAGCTTCATGATGCCGCCGATAAATTTTTCCTTCTCTGAAACCATGATCCCTTTGCGCGATGATGAGTGAGGGTGGTGATGACCGGTGCGGAGGGACGCCGGTCTTTCCGCCTGAGGGCGCAGCCGGCCTGCCCTCCGTTATACCAGATACTTTTGTTTTTCTTTAAACCAGGCCGCAAAACGGGGGATCCCTTGTTCGATCGTCGTCTGCGGGTGATAGTTGAGTTCCGTCTGCGCCCGGGAGATGTCGGCGCAGGTCAGCGCGACGTCGCCGGGTTGCTCGGGGTGAAACTCCAGCCGGGCCTTCTTCTCCAGCGCTTCTTCAAGCAGATGGATGAGGTGGCGCAAGGGTACGGTCTGCGATTCTCCAAGATTATAGATGTGGTAACCGCTGCAATGCGTCCAGGCCGCCTCGATGCCAAGCAGGATATCGTCGATATAAGTATAGTCGCGCCGCGAATCGCCGTCGCCGAACACCGGCAGCGGTTGATCGCCGACGATGAGCCGGGCGAATTTATGTATCGCCATATCCGGACGCTGCCGCGGACCGTAGACGGTGAAAAAGCGCAGACAGGTCGTGGACAGACCGTACAGATGATGATAGGTGTAACAGATCAACTCGCCGGCCCGTTTCGTGGCGGCATAAGGCGAAATAGGATGGTCCACCGCATCGGCCTCGCTAAAGGGCGCCTTGCGGTTGTTGCCGTAGACCGATGATGAAGAGGCGAAGATAAATTTTTTAATCTGATGCGTTCGCGCGAGCTCCAGCAGGTTGATCGTGCCGGTGATGTTGACCTGATCGTAGAGCTGCGGCTCCTGAATCGAGGGCCGAACGCCTGCGCGTGCGGCGAGATGCACCACATCCGCAAATCCGTTCTCCTCGAACAGCCGCTGCAGCAGCGGCTGATCCAGGATGTCCCCCTCCACCAGCTGAAAACGGGGATGCGCCAGAAGGCCGGACACGTTGTCTCGTTTGACGGCTGGATTATAATAGGTGTTGAAATTATCCAATGCGGTCACCGTATGACCCAAATCCAGCAGTCGGGCGCACAGATGCGACCCGATAAAACCGGCGCCGCCCGTCACCAGAATCTTCATGCCCAATGTTCCGATCGAGATTAGTAGTGATAGTAACTGTAATTCTGCGCCAGAACGGAGTCGCCGCCGTTCAAGATCACGCCGATGAGATTGGCCGGAACGGTAGAGAAAATTTCCAGCTTTTCTTTTGCCAGATTCCGATGCGTCCGGCCCGACCGCACCACCAACGCCACGCCATCCACTTGGGTGCCGATGACGACCGCATCCGTTGCAGCTTCCAGGGGAGGAGAATCAAAGAGGATGAGATCGAATTTACGCTTGACTTCATTCAAGAATCGCTGCATCTGCAGCGAGCCCAACAGCTCGGAGGGGTTGGGCATTAACGTGCCGTAACTGATGAACGACAGATTGGGAATATGGGTCTGCTGCACCGCTTCGGTCAAGGTGATGCTGCCGTTCAAATAGTTCGCCAGCCCCGGCTCTTTTTTCATGCGAAAGGTGTTGTGCAGAACGCCGCGGCGCAGGTCGGCATCCACCAGCAGAGTGTTGGTGCGCTGCTGAGCAAAGATGATGGCCAGATTGCTGGAGGTGAAGGACTTGCCGTCCTCCGGACCGACGCTGGTGATCACCAGGGTGTGAATGCGCTCCCGTTTTTTGGAAAAAAGGATCTGCGTGCGCAGGGCGCGATAGGCTTCCCCGATCGGCGTCGGTGAATAGTCGTGCGTCACCAGTTGCCGGTCGATGTGCTTGGCTTTTTCAAAATCATGATACTCGGGGATATCCTTAAAATCCACCACCGGAATCACGCCGAGCACCGGCAGGTTCAGCGCCTGCTGAATTTCCTCCACCGAGCGAATGGTTTTGTCCGCCCAATCGATGCCGGCGGAAAGCATCAAACCCAGCATCAGGCCCAGGCCGGCGCCCAGTGCGATCTTTTTTGTCTTGCTGGCGCCCGCCGAGGTCGGCCGGCTCGCCGGGTCGAGGATCGTCACGTCCTCGCCATCGACATGGCCCGCCAGATCGATTCGGCCCAGTTCCTTGAGCAAATTGTCATAGTTCTCTTCACAGATCTTTTTCCGCCGCTGCAGTTCCGCCAGGGTGTTTTCATCCGCCGGCAGCTGCCGCTGCTGCGACAGGACCTGCGACAGTCTCTCACGCGCCGCTTTCTCGCGCTCCGCCAGCGTGGAGCGGAACTTGGAGGAAAAGGCGATGATGTCCTCCTGCGTCTGGCTGATCTTGGCCTGCTGGTCTTTCAACACCTGACTGTCAGCCGCATATTGCCCGGCCAGCGTTTTCATATCCTGCTGCTGTTGCGTCAGCTGCGCATGCAGCACCCGCAGGTAGGGCTCCTGACTCATGGGTTCGCAATTGCACAGCTCGGTGACGATGAACTGGCGGAATTGATTGGGATCGATGCCCGGCCCGGGCGAGGACAGACGCTCGAGGAGTTGAGAGATCTTTTCCCGCTGGGTCGGCAGTTCCTTCAGCTCGAGGTTAATGCCGTCGAGCTGATTGCCGATGTTCATCCGTTCCCGCGACAGCGGGTACCGTTCCTGGAATGCGCGCAGCGCCGCCTCAGCTTCCTTGAGGGATCGCTCCGCCGCGTCTTTTTTCGCCTCGAGATTTTGACGCCCGCGATCCATATCCCGGTCTTTCAGGCCCAAAGACTCCTGGCGGTAGATCTCGGCGATGCGGTTCAGCCGCAGCGGCAGCGTTTCATAGTCCGTGCCGGTCATGGTTAAAATCATCAAACCGCTTTTAGAGTTGAACTCTACCTTGACGCTGTTGACGAGTTCGCTAATGGCGCGGTTGAACTCTTTGATCTTGAACGTCTTTTCTTTATTGGTCGCCACGAAATCCGGCCGCAGGCTGAAAGTGAACCCGTGAACGCTCCGGCTTTTGTCCACCACGTCCCAGACGCTGCAGCTGTCGATGGCGGTTTCACTGTTGTCCACAGAGATGAAATAGAGAAAAAAACGGCCGCCGTCGTCGATGCGCAGACGGTATTTGCCCGGCGTCGGGGTGGTGGTGGTCCAGAATTCGGAGAAAATGGCATTATCCCAAACGCTGCCCTCAGACAGCGAAAGTGCCAGGCCGAGCTTGGCGGTCAATTGCTCATAAAACGTGCGCGACTTCATGGCGATCAGCCGGTCGCGCTCCATCAGCCGTTCCGCATCCGGGTCAAACGCCCGCGCCTGAATGGTCAGATTGGTGCTGTAAATCGGCACATCGTTCCTGGCCGAGTTGTAAAAGACGCCGGCGCCGATCGCCGTAAAGGCCAGCAGGATCCACTTGCGCCGCCAAAAGCCGCGCAGAAATTTGCCGAAATCGATGCCGCCTACCGACTCGGCCGGAGCGGCCCCCAACCCTTCCAGTTCTTCCAGATATTGATTCATCAAGGATTACTTGCGATAATTCAACAACGTGACGTAAAAGGTTACCAAGGAAATGCCGAAGGAAAAGTAGCGCATCACCGTCTGCATCGTCAAGCGGTTGATGCGCGGCGCAACCACCGTATCGCCGGATTCGATGCCGAGTTCATACAGCGAGGTGCCCTCATAATAGGCGGTCTCAAAATCCACATACATCGACTCGCCCCGGCGCTGCAAATACAGGCTGGAAAGATCAAAACTCTGCAATCCACCGCACTGCTTGATCAATTCCCAGAACGAAGTGTTCAAATCCACGCGGTACAGTCCGGGACGAACGAAAATGCCGCGCAGGGTTAATCGCGCCAGCGGCGTGACCGATACCTTCGGACTTTCGATGAACGGCTTGAACTTGGATTCCAACACCTCGGAGATTTCACGGCCGTTCAACTCGGCGACATGCACCTTGCCCAGGGACGCCAGCTCAATGTTGCCGTCGCCGTCAATGACCTTGGTCGAATCCTGAAACAGGGCGATGAATTTGTGGTCGCTGGGAATGTAGCCGCTGTAAATGCGCAGCTGCAATGCATCGCCGGGCTTGACCCGGATCTCTCGCTTCAGGGTGGGCAGTGTCTGGGCGAATAAAACAGACACTCCGGCGAAGAGCAGAAACAACAGGACGAATATAAAAAACCGACGGCCCACAGTGCAAAACATGAGGTTCTCCTACTCAAAAAAGACCCGGCAAGACCCAGAAGCATTCACGGACGGCAGCTGCCGTCGAGAACATCTGTTTCGCTAACGGGAGCGATAAAAACGATAGCGTTTGGCTTTGGTATCGAGGCCGATCCGCTTCATCAGGGAGCACAACTTGAAATAACCCACCCGGGTGTAGCCGAAGCGGGGCGAATACAGCTGCTTGCGAATAGCCCAGGGCCCCATCAGCGGGTTCTCCGTAACCAGCTTTTTTACCTTCTCCGTCAGCGGCAACTCCAGCTCTCCGGGCTGCCGCCGGTTGGCGCCGGGCGCCGAGCGAAAGCCGGGACGGACTTCCTGCCCGCCGCTTGGGGGCAACGCGGTCCACTCTTCCGCCTTCGTATCCTGCGCCCAACCCTCCCGGTTCTTGAACGCATCCATTTTGATGGTGACCATGGAACGCAGATCCAAACCGCGGCTTATCTCATAATCGTCAATAGCCTCTTCCAGAGAATCATAGCACTGCAGGATACGGTTGAATTCGAGCATCTCGAACACTTCGAAAACATCAGGCGTCATCTGTATGATTTTAAGATCACCACCTTTTTCGCGCAATCCGCGAATTTCTCCGACAAAGACTCCCCACCCGGCGCTGCTGACATAGTTGACAAATCCCAAATCAACGATAAATTGACAAACCCCTTCCTCCATCGTCCGCAGCAGCAAACGTTGCAACTCGGGCGATGTGGTTGTGTCCACATATCCCCGGACGCGAAAAAGGGCAATATCCTGAAATACGCCGATTCGATCAACCGCTATTTCAATACCATCCATGAATCGCCTGTCTGGAAAAAACGCACGCACCATCAAAAAACAGCCGGCGCCAGGCCGAACTATCCTGTCTTTAAATCCGGATTATCGCAAACAGCATGCCAAGCAAACGGCCGTGAACCGATCGAAGCAGACCAGACGATGAAAAAAGACGGGGTTCTTTGCGGAGTTCGGCAAGATAATTGAATAGTAATTAACTAGTAAGATTTCCCGGACCTGCCCGCAATACCGCCCCTCCCCTCCTTGACCGGCACAATCCATCGAAGCTTATTCTCTTCCTGTGACTGTGTATTAGCAGAAGACACTTTGTTTCATTTTGATACAGATATAGAAGAACGGCAAAAAAATACCCCTGTTCGGCAGGGGTCAACAAAGAGTTATTTCTTCTTCTTCGGATAATCCAAGCGCTGCAACAGCTTGATGTATTTCTCTGCTGTGTTTTTCCAGCAGAAATCGAACTTCATCGCTTTTTTGACCAGCTTGACCCAGTTCTTCTCATCCTCAACGCAATGCACAGCATTTTTCACCGCCTCGAGCAGCGCTTTTTTCTCGCACCCGTCGAAGGAAAAGCCTTTGCATTTTCCTTCGCCGGATTCGCCCAGAGATTCCAGCACGCAACCGATCTTGTTCACAACAGGAATGGCGCCATAGTGCAGATGGATCATCTGTTGAGCCATCTGCTGCTCTGAACAGTCGCCGGCGATGGTCAGATCGCAGGCGGCAATCAGCCGATGGGTCATGGCCGCATCCGGCGCCACCACCACGGCCAGCTTATCGGCATGGCTCTTGCGCAACTTGTCGACGCCGCGGCGTTTGATCGCGTCGCTGGCGAAAACCAAAACCAGATTGAGGTTCAGGCTCAGCATCCGGTCCACGGCGTTCAGCATCGCTTCGCCGCCCTTGGTCTCGCTGCCGTCGAAAAAAATACCGACCAGCGGGCCGTTCACCGCACTGAGCGCCAGTTGCTCCAGCACCGCTCGTTTGTTGGCCGCTTTACCCTTCAGCTGCGACCCGCTGTACGTCTCGACAAGATGGGCATCGGTCTCCGGGTTCCATACGCTGTAATCGATGCCGTCCATCACCTCAGTGACATTCTCTTTGCGACGTTTGAGCACGTCGTACAGGCCATAAGCCAGATCGGGATTTTTCCACAACTGGGCAAGATAAGTTCCGCCGCTGGCACTGATCAGATGCGCGTTCAGGATTCCGGCCTTGAGTAGATTGGCGCGGCCATTGTGCACCAGCTCGTTGTACGCCGGATCGCTCTTCTGCAGCCCCGCCTGTTTCAGCACCGCTTCGGGAAAAACTCCCTGGCGCTTGAAATCATGGATCGACAACAAAGTCGTACATTTGGCAAAAAACGGATCATCGCGGTATTCGTTCTTCACCAGCCAAGGGATCAGCGCCGTAGGCCAATCGTTGCAAAAGATCAGTTGCGGCTCCCAATGCAACAGCTTGCTGGTCTCCATGACCGCGCGGCTGAACAAAATGAAGCGCATGGCGTTTTCGCTGGTCTCTTGACCGGTCTTGGGATCAGCCGCGGAATCCAGTTTGTCGAAATAAGGTTTGTAGTCCAAAAAATAGACTTGAACCTTGGTCTCAGGCAAAAAAGCGGATTTGGCATTGACCACATACTGAAGATCGCCCGTTTGAATGGGGATCTCTTTCAGGCGAATCACTTCGCGCAATGTGTATTTACGCTCACTGATAGTGCCGTATTTAGGCATCATGACGCGGATATCATGGCCCATTTCAAAAAGCGCCTTGGGCAACGCGCTGGCTATCTCGGCGATGCGGCCGTTTTTGACAAAGGGTGCAACTTCAGAAGCGAGATATAAAATTCGCAGCCGGGTTTTCATGCTGAACAGCCCCGTTTTAGTAACCTGTGAGAATTTCAAGGGGGTAAACCGTCGATCAATTAGACTCTATAAGATATTAAATTTTATTGACAAAATCAATAAAAAATCGCCTCAGCCAGACTCACTGAGGCGATCTAAACGGTTGGGATCCATCGCTGGCCTACAATCGGGCGAGGTACTCCTTGGCCCGCTGCTGGTATTCGCTGTCCGGATAATTGACGATCAGCTTTTCCAACTCATCCTTGGCTTTCTCCACATTGCCGATGCGAAGATAACACAAGCCCAGTTTGAGTTGGCTGTCGTCGTATTTATCCGAATCGCTGTAAGTGAAAACTTTTTCAAACTCGACGATGGCCTGGCTGTACTGGTTGTTGCCGTAATAGCACTCGCCGATCCAATACTGGCAGTTGTCCAACAGAGACTTGTCGCCGCCCGACTGGATCAGGCTTTCAAATATGGGGATCGCCTGCTGATACTTTCTGGATTCGTAGAGCTCGCGCGCCTCATCATACCGGTTCTTAAAGCTGCCGCTTGCATACGACACTTTGGCCGGCTGCGGTTCGTTCTTGCTCAATTGCTCCTGCAGTCTGGCGATTTGCCGGTCCCGCTCCGACACTTCGGCCCGCAACGCAGCCAACTCGGCGTCTTTATCCTTGAGCGCCACGTCCAGTTGCTGCTCCTCTGCGCTCTTGGCGGCTACGGCAGCAGCCGGCGCCGGCTCCTCTTTGCTTTTGTTGATCCCCAACAGCCGCAACACATCGTCTTCATCCGAACTTTTAGTGGGTATTTCAGGCGCCGGACTTTCTGCCATGGTCTCTGTATACGAACCCGGCTGCGCAGCGGCATTCGAACTCTTGGAGCCAGCGCATCCCCATCCAGCCGCTACTCCCATCGCCACAGCGATCAGAAGCCCTTGCAACAACTTGCACCGTTTCATGGTGTTCTCCCACTGATGACCGACTGCCATATTATTTTTCCTCCCAAGACGTAAAGCCCTCACACCTGAAGAGCAAGCCAAAGACGCCAAAACCGGAAACAGGATTTCGCTCGACATTTTAACTTGTTATATTTCCCATATTTAAAATATCCAACACCAGCCTAAAAGTCAAGAGTTTTTTTAATTTACTCTCCCTGGCCCGGCCGTCGGACGCCGCCTCCCTCCAAGCCGGTGGTCTTGCGATGATTCCACAGAATTAACCCGATGCCCAGGAGGATAAAGACCAGGCTGATGCCCTGATTCAGAGAAATCCCTTTGCCGGCGATGGAGCCGATGATCATCGAATCTTCATAATAGCGGAGAAAATCGATGGTGAAGCGACCGATGCCGTAGAGGATGAAAAACAGATGCAATTGAAAGCCCGTGTAGCGAAACTTTTTTTCCGCCAGCAGCATGATGGCGAACATGAGCAATCCGTAAAACGATTGATACAGCTGGGTCGGGTACAACGGCACATCGCCGTACATCGCCCCCGCCGGACTGTCCGGAGGAAAGGCGACGCAAAAACCGCCGTGTTCACAGGGCAGGCCGAAGCAGCATCCGTTCAGAAAACAGCCCAACCGGGTGATCGCTTCGCCGAGAGCGAACAGAGGCAGAATGATGTCGGCAAAAACCAGAAAGGGCAGTTTTTTCACCCGCAGGTAGACAAGGACGGTGAGGAAGGAGAGGATCACGCCGCCCAGCATGGTCAACCCGGCGATGCCGATCTGTCCGTTGCTCTGCAGCGGGTTGATCGTATCCAGCCAGTGGCCGCGAAACTCTTCCAGATGAAAGAGAACATACAATAGCCTGGAACCGACGATGGCGCTGATGATGATGAGCACCGAAACATCCATGATCTGATTGGGATCGACGTTTCTCTTTTTCGCCCGCTGGACCGACAACCAGATCCCCAGCAGAAAAGCGACCGCCAGCATAAAGCCATAGGCGCGGATTTCCAGCGGGCCCAGCTTGAAAAGAACAGGATGCATAGATTTCTCCGTTTTGAGTAAAACGACTTGAGCGCGTCCGGGGTTACGGGCGCAGGGTGAACCGGACGTCAGCCGGCGCGCTTATTGATTGGCGACATTGCAGATCATGCCGGCGACCACCATATTGGTCAACATGGCCGATCCGCCGTAACTGATGTAAGGCAACGGGACACCGGCGACCGGCGCCACGCCCATGGTCATGCCGATGTTGACGATGATCTGAAAGGCGAGCATGCTCATCAGGCCGATGCAGAGCAGGCTGGCGAAACGGTGGTTGGCGGATGAAGCGATTTTAATCGTGCGCTGCAGAAAAATAAAAAAGACAAGCAGCACCGCCAGAGAGCCCAACAACCCCCACTCCTCAGCCAACACGGAAAAAATAAAATCGGTATGCTGGGCAGGAAGAAATCGCAATTGGGTCTGCGTGCCGTGAAGCAGTCCCTTGCCGAGCAGACCTCCGGATCCGATCGCCACTTTGGACTGTATGATTTGATAGCCCGTGCCCTGCGGATCAGACACCAGCCCTAAAAAAGTCAGCACCCGCTGCTGCTGATAGTCGTGCAGCCGGTTCCACATCACCGGGGACAACAGCCCCACGGTAATGTTGACGAGAAACACGCCGATGAACACCGACTTGCGCCGACGCGATACATACAGCACCGCAGTGATCAGCAGGATCACGATGAAAAAAGAGAGCAGGTTGAATGAGGCGAAAAAGGTGACCACCGGCGCCACTAGAACAAAGATAATGAACGGATCGATGCCGCGCCAGTACAGCATGGGAATCAACACCGCCAGGTACACCAGCGAAGTGCCCAGATCCGGCTGCTGGATGACCAGGACGAACGGGACCAACGCCAGGCCAAACACCATCAGCAGATAGCGCAAACGGTTGGGCGAATGGGTTTCGACCGACAGAAAATGCGCCAGAGTCATCACCAGAACCGGCTTCATGAATTCGGACGGCTGGATTTTGACTCCGGCGATCTCGAACCACCGCCTGCTGCCGCCGGCGATAATGCCGAAAGCATCCATAATCAGCAGCATGAACACCAACAGGGCATAAAGGCCATAGCAGCTGGAATAGAAAATAACCGGGGGGATACGGGCGACCAGGTAAAACACCACCAGCCCGACGACGATCCAGACCATCTGTTTGTTGAAATTTTCCCGTATCGCCGGCGATTCGCTGCTGTGCGTGGCGCTGTACACCGCCATCAGAGAAAACAGACAGAACAGCAGAACGCAGATCAGTATGACCCGGTCCAGTTTAGATCTTTTCAATTCAGGGATCAACATGGCAATGATCTATCGCAGAGCGATGGTTTGAGAATCCGGCGCCGCCTTTTTAACCGCCGGCATCATTTGATTGGCGAAATAGCGTTTGAGCATCATGCCCGCCAAAGGAGCAGAGTTGGCGCCGCCGCCGCCGGCGTTCTCCAGCAGCACAGAGATGGCGACCTCGGGATTCTGGGCCGGCGCAAAACCGACGAACCAGGCATGCGGCTCGCCGTGAGGGTTCTGGGCCGTGCCCGTCTTGCCGCAGACGTGAACCTCTTCCAGCCGGCTGGCGCGGCCGGTGCCGCCGGCGGCATTGACCACCCGGTACATGCCCTCATGGATCACCTCAAAGGACTGCGCCGTGATCGCAGCATCCTCCCGAGCGATCTGCTGTTTGTAATACTGATGGCGGGCTGGATCGTACAGTTTATGCACCATGTGCGGCCGATAACACCATCCCCGGTTGGCGATCACCATCACGTAACGGGCCATTTGTAGGGGTGTCACCAGCAGATCTCCCTGGCCGATGGCCAGGTTGAGCATCATGCCGTTGCTCCAGCCTTTGACGCCAAAAACCCGGTCGAGATAGTTCCGGTTCGGCAGAACGCCCGGCTCTTCAGTGGGCAGATCGATGCCCGTGCGCCTGCCAAAGCCCATCTGCTCCGCCGCTGTGGCCCAGGCATCCACTCCAATTAACAGGCCCAATTGATAGAAATAAGAGTTGCACGACACTTTGAGCGCATCCACCATATTCAAGCTGCCGTGGCCCGCACCGTAATGGCATGCAAAGGTGCTGCCGCCGATGGTAATTCCGCCGTGACAGCTCACAGTATAACCGGGGCTGCACTTGTGTTCGTCCAGGGCCGCCGCCACGGCCACCATTTTAAATGTGGAACCGGGCGGATAGGTGCTCTGGGTAACCCGGTCAAAAAGCGGCTTGCCGGGATCGTTCACCAGTGCCTGCCAGGTTTCGTTGCTTAATGTGCCGGTAAAAATTTCCGGATCATAATCCGGCTTGCTGCAGATCGCCAGCACTCCGCCATCGCGGCAATCCATCATCACGATGGCGCCGCGCTTGCCGTACAGCAGCGAATCGCCCAGCATCTGCAGCCGTGCATCGATGGTCAGATAGAAATCCTTGCCGCGCAGGGGCTGGCTTTCGCCCACGTCGATGATGTCGCGCACCTCCCGGCCGATGACATCCACCTCGATAAAATCATAGCCCGGCCGTCCGCGCAGATCGTGATCATACATTTTCTCCAGCCCGGTCT
>JAKJDB010000478.1 GCA_022706175.1 Candidatus Zhuqueibacterota bacterium
CATAGGGCCATCCGCCGATCCAGTGACCGTTCAGCCAGACCATCGAATACGCCATGGCGCCGTCGATGTCCAGATAGATGCGTCTGCCTGCATCGGAGTCAGGAATGTGAAACGCTTTCCGATACCAGCCGACGCCCCACCATGCTAGCTTGCCTGTCTCGCCCGGGTGATCTTGGTGAAAAGGCCCTTCGATACCCCAATCATGGGGCAGCGTCAGGACGCGCCAACGGCTGTCGTCAAACTCTGGTAGTGCATATGACGCCTGAGGTCTGGGCCGGGCCTGCGCCTGAGAACGGTCTCTGGTCTGAAAAGGGTGAAATTCATCGGCCGCCGGCAGCAGCCAGGCCCTGACGTTGGTGTAGGAAAGCGTATTGTCCGATCCGGACGGATCGTCCCGGGTGAAACGCCATTCACTGTTAAAACATTCGATCGATCGCATGGAAACGGCAGTCGTACTGGATACAGGCATATTCACCACCAGAGCAAAGAGCGACAAGCAAACACATACCGAACGGGTAAGGCGAATCGTTCCGGCGCCGATCATCATTCTCTCCCGGGTTAAGCCTCTTCTACCACTTTCCAACCCAGTTCATCGGCCAAAGCGTAGATCGATTCCTTGAGATCGCCGTAGCAGGTCACTCGATGCCAGCTAAACTGGTCCCAGTAAGCGAACAGCTTTTCCATATCGCCGATGGGCTCAGCGGCCAGCTTGGTGCGGCAGGCGCGATCGTCCGGATCGTTGTCCACGGCTTTGGCCTGATGCATCAGGATCTCGTTTCGATCCGGCTGGATCTCGATGGTGGTGGTCAGATAGCCGACGGGCATGACCGAACGCACAGAAGCTCCCTGCCGGTCTTCGGAATGGGTCAGTATCTGAAAAGGATTGGCCGGACCCGTCGGTCCGAAAACCCGATTTGAGGCCACGCAGTGGGCGTAGATGATCTGTCGTTTGGCGGTGTCGATCACTGGATCAGAGATATAACCAGGGCGACCCTTGGTCAGAGCGGTCAGCGTGACCATGGCGGCGGCCGAGCGCACATCGCATTCACAACCGCCGATCAAGCCCTCGTTGGCCAGCTGATGAAAGCCGAGACAGGGATAGGCGTGAATATGGCCTCCGTAAAAGCCGCCGAGACAATTAATCGTGATGGCATTGGCGTCGTACTTTTTCATCACTGCTTTCTCAGCCAGATACATGGCCGCGGATTGTTCCAACGTTTCGCGTGAAACGCCCTCCACCAGGGTGGCGCTGTTTTGCCATAGATCGGCTATGGCGCGGCTTTCGTCTTTATCCGCCGCCGCCCAGGCCTCATTCACTTCGCTGAAGGACACATGGACAACTGGAACCGTCATCATAGCCGGCGCCGGCCCTGAATCGGTCCCGCGCACCGCTAAAATTTTCGCCTGTTTGATCTGCCGCGCACACTCTTGTGCAGAGAGCGGCTGTAACGCGTCCGGCAGACAGGTGAGGTCGCCCGCTTTAGCCGTATGCTTCACACGTACGTGCGCGACCGCATCGGCAAAGCCGGCCGCTGTGCCTCTCTTTTTCGCATTTTCAAAACATTTGACCGCAGCGAACAGATCTTCCAGCTGTGAAGATGCGATAAAACCGACGTTAGCGGTTTTTTCGCGTAAAAATCTGGCGCTGTAAACCAAAAAACCACCGCTGCCGGCAAATGGATAGTCCACATAGAGCACCGGCTTGCCCGAGGTGGCCATGGTCTGCACCACTTTATTCCAGCAATTCATCTGAAAGACGATATAACCATCGACGGGATTGCTTTGATCGTCGCTGAGAATTTTCTTCGCCTGTTCTTCGCCCGTGGCCAATGTGGGCAGAAAGGCCATACGGGGAAAACGGCGCGACAGGGCGTTGTTGAACTTTTCCATGACCGGCACAAAATCAAAGCCTATGTTGGGCCAGTCCGGGACCTTCTGCTGAGGGCCGTGCAGGGAGTAAATCACCCGAATACGCATTTTAGCCGCGGCCGAGGCCTCCTGAACCAGACACTGAGCGGCCAAAGGCAACATGGCGCCGGCGCCTAAAAAGTGTCTTCGACTCCACAGACAACCACTGCATCGTGCAGAATTTTTTACGGGATTCATAAGATTAGCTCTCCTGAGCAAAGAATGAAATTCTTAAAGATGATAGGACTCTGCGGTAAATATGCTAAAAACGGATGTGCAAAGCAAGACAAACTTCTGTCACTACGGGGGAAACGCTCAAGCGGCTGTCAGAGAGGTGATGGTCTTCGTGGTCATGGAGTAACCGGCGCCGCTCATTTTTCCATCTGTTTCGGTTCTCCGGCCAGACTCAGCAGCCATAAAAACAGATTGTTGGCAGCCTTGGTGTTTTCATACTCCGGCGGCAGCTTGTAGCCGTCCAGATATTCGTTATACAGCCAGGGGTCGCCGACGGCAAACACATAACCTCGTCCATAGGAGGACAGCGCCATGATGGCGTCTCCGCCCTGCTGCAGAAGCGGCGTCGCCGGCGAGTGCAGCCGCAGTGTACAAATTTCTTTCAGAAACAATCGATCGACGGCGATGAACAGGGGGTGCGACGGCAGGGAATCAAACGAGGCGGTGACAAAGTTGTTTTGCTCCACCGTGTTGCGCAGATCTTCGTTGAAATGGATGCCGAAGGTTTCCGCCAGCCGGTTGAGATGCGGCAACTCGCAATGGTCCTTGTCATTGGCCAACAGCATCAGCACGCCGCCGCCGGCGACCCAATCCGCAATGAGCCTGATCTCTTTTTCAGCGATATAATTGGGCGAGTCGGTTTCCTCCGGGGTGTCCGGATCGACAATCATGTAGATGCTCAACTTTTCCAGTGAGGATGAACTGGGGGCCTGCAGAACTTGATCAATCTGCGCACCAAGTCCTTGAATGATGGCCGCCAGTCCGGAAAAACCGCTGTCTCTGGTATCTTCCCAGATATAATGAAAAGGTTGCGGCGCAAGGCCTTCAACTTGGCGAAACTCGCGGTTGTAATAATAGTCCAATCCCACGACCTTGCGGTGATTGGCTTTTCCGGGCATCTCTTTCGCCGCTGCCGGTTCTGTATGAAAAGCCAGCGCCCCAAGCAGAATCGTGAACCCTACCGTTTTCCATTGGCTCATTTTGCACTCTCTATCGGTTCAATTCCAAGGCGGCGAACAAAAACGCAGCCACACCTTTAAAGTCATTGATGCGACGATCTGTGTTGACATAATAATCAAAATCGCCCTCGGAGCTGGCGAAATTGAGCGTGCCCACCTTGACCGTGCCGGTCAGATAAAACAGCCCTTGTTCATCAAAATAGACATGATGATCGCACAACCCCTGGAACGCCTTTTCCGCATTTTTAAGAT
>JAKJDB010000479.1 GCA_022706175.1 Candidatus Zhuqueibacterota bacterium
TATACCTCTGACTCTCTTGCTGGTCCCCTTCGTACTGGGCGAGCTGGTATTCACCCTCCGCCTGGCCCTGTACGGTGTGCTGCTGGCGATCCCTTTGCTGTGGCTGGTGTTTAGAATCGCGCTGAAATTGTTCGATCGCGAAAAGATCATCCTCTCCTACTACTAACGGGTCACAAATCAGGAAACCAGTCACGACTGCGCCGATCCGTTCCCAGCCGGTGACATTTTGCGCGCCGGGCATCCACTCAGACAGCTGAACGAAGACCCTTGTCGCAGCGCCTGTTCCCTGGCCCGCCAAATACTCCTTGCCTTTTGCCTTCGCACTTGTTACTTTAGAAACCAAGATAGCGCTCCCCAGTCAGAGAAACCCTGATGAACAATCTGGTTGAAAAACGGTTGGCCCGCATTTTCCTCATCTTTGTTCTTCTATGCCTTGCCATCGGCGGCCTCGAGGCCCTGTACAAACCGGCGCCGGTTTTTTTCAAATCCATGAACCTGATGAACATCCTGCTGCAGACCTCCATCAACACCATCATGGCGGTGGGCATGACTTTTATCATCATCACCGGCGGCATCGATCTGGCGGTGGGATCCACTCTGGCGTTGTGCAATGTGCTCATGGGGCTGGTCATGCCGGCTGTGGGGCTGTCGCACCCCTTTACCCAGATCGCCCTTGCGGTGGTGATCGCTCTGGCTGCCGGTGGTTTCATCGGATTTCTCAACGGCGGCATTTCCGTTGCCTGGCGCATACCGCCGTTCATCGTCGCCCTGGGCATGCTGGGGATCGCCCGCGGCCTGGCCCTGTGGCTGAGCGACAGTCAGACCGTCAATCTGATCGGCCGGGTGGATTCGGCTTTTTCCTTTATCGGCAACGGCCGATGGCTGGGCCTGCCCATACCAGCCCTTTTAGCGCTGCTGGTAGTGGCCGTTGGTCACTTTTTGCTCAATAAAACGCGTTTTGGCCGCTATGCGATCGCCATCGGCGGAAACCGGGAGGCGGCGCGCATGTCCGGCATCCGCGTCGGCTTTGGCCTATATCTTTGCCGGCCTGCTGGTCGGTCTGGCGGCGGTCGTGCAGACCAGCCGGCTGGGTTCAGCCAATCCCACCATCGGCGCCGGCTATGAGCTCTATGCCATCGCAGCGGCCATCATCGGCGGCACCAGCCTGATGGGCGGCGAGGGCACCATCGGCGGCACGCTGATCGGCGCGCTGATCATCGGGGTGCTCAACAATGGCTTGACGCTGATGAATATTGCGGATGAAATTAAACAGATCATCATCGGCCTGGTGATCATCATCGCCGTCATGGCGGATCGGAGAAGGAGGAAGCAGTGAAAGGTATCAAGAGGGTGGCAGGCCTGGTTATCGCTTGCAGTTTAGTCTTGGCCTGTTCCACGAAAAAACAGGCTGATGGTCAGCCGGCCATGGCCTTGATCATGAAAACACTGAGCAATCCCTTTTTTATCAAGATGGGCCAGGGCGCGCAGCGGGCTGCTGATTCGCTGGCGGTTCCTCTGCTGATCGGCACGGTGGCGCAAGAGATCGACATCAATCAGCAGATCAGCCTGGTGGAAGACATGATCGTTCAGGGGGTCAAGGCGATTTTGATCGCACCGGTGGATTCCAAGGCGATCGTTCCGGTGCTGGTCAAAGCCCAGGCGCAGGGCATTCTGATCATCAACCTGGACAACCGCATCGACGCCGACGCCGCCGCTGCAAGCGGTTTGCGCATCACCAGTTATGTCGGCGTGGATAACGAAGAGGGCGGCCGAATGTCCGGCGCCTATCTGGTGCAGCTGCTGGGCGGCAAAGGCAGAGTGGCCATGCTGGAGGGCATTCGCGGCGTGGACAACGCCGAGGCGCGCAAACAGGGTTTTCTGAAATCGCTGCAGGGGACCGGCGTTGAACTGGCAGCCAGTCAATCCGCCAATTGGCTGCAGGACCAGGCCCTGGATGTGTTCAGCAACATGCTGCAGGCCAATTCGGATCTGGATGGTCTGTTCTGCGCCAACGACATGATGGCATTGGGCGCGATCCAGGCCCTGCGTCAGGCGGGCAAAAGCGGACAGGTCCGTGTGACTGCCTTCGACAACATTGAAGCGGCCCAGTTGGCGCTGTGTGAAGGTGTGCTGCATGCCACCATCGATCAGCATCCCGAGCTGATGGGCTATTATGGCGTGCTCATCGCCAAAGAAGCGCTGGCAGGCCGGGTCACCCGGGAAAAGCTGGTACCGCTGGAATTGATCACTCGCGAAAATTTACCGGAGGAAACGAAATGAGGTCTATGATGGTGTTACTGGCCATGGCCGGTCTTTTATTGTGCGTCTGCCGACAGCCTGGTTATCAGCGAATCTCGCTGGAAGAGCTGCGCGATAAAATGGCCGGTGGTTGGGCCGGCAAGATGATCGGCGTTTCTTACGGCGCGCCGACCGAGTTCCGCGCTCAGGGGAAAACCTACGATGAGCCGTTGTCCTGGAGCCCGGAGCGGGTCACCAATGCACTGGAACAGGATGACCTCTATGTGCAGATGAGCTTTATGATGACCATGGACCGCTGGGGTCTGGATGCGCCGGCGGCCAAGTTCGCCGAATCCTTTGCCACAGCCGGCTACCAGTTGTGGCACGCCAACGTACAGGCGCGGAAAAATTTTCAGGACGGCATTTTGCCGCCCGAGTCCGGCAGCCCCGCGTACAACCTCCATTGCGACGATATCGATTTCCAGATCGAATCCGACTATATCGGCTTTATCTGTCCGGCCATGCCGCGGACCGCGAACCGGATGGCGGACAAGATCGGCCACATCATGAATTACGGCGACGGCGTGTACGGCGGCATGTTCGTCGCCGCGCTGTACAGCGCCGCGTTTTTTGAAAAAGAGATCGGCCGCATCGTCGACAGCGCGGTCCGCGCCATTCCGCCGCAGAGCGATTATCGCCGCTGCGTGGAGGATGTGATCCGCCTGCACAAGCTCTATCCGGACGACTGGCGCGCCGCCTGGCAGGAGCTGGAGAAGGCCTGGGGCGATGTGGACATCTGCGGCGCTCTAATACCTTACAACATCGACGCCAAACTCAACGGCGCTTATATCGTCATGGGCCTGCTCTACGGTCAGGGCGATTTTGCCAAGACCGTGGAGATCAGCACCCGCTGCGGCCAGGACTCGGACTGCAATCCCAGCAATGCGGCGGCGGTCATCGGCGTGATGAACGGCTATCGCGCCATTCCGGAGCAGTGGAAGAGCGGCATCGCGGCCATCGCTGACTCGCAATTCATTTTTACCGACTATACTTTCAATACCGTGGTCGATCGCAGCCTCGCCTACGCCAAACAGCTGATCGTCGACAACGGCGG
>JAKJDB010000480.1 GCA_022706175.1 Candidatus Zhuqueibacterota bacterium
CAACTTTGCTTTTCTTGGTCTGCATGAAGCGGCTTTGGCCACCCAGGATTCCCTATATATCGACGCAGAGGAAAAACTGGCTAAATTTCTCTGTCGCATTCAGGTGCGCTCGGAGAAATTTCCCGAGCTGGACGGCGCCTGGTTTCGCGCATTTGACTACCGCCAATGGACCTATTGGGGCAGCAACGCGGATGCCGGTTGGGGCGCCTGGTCCATCGAGTCGGGATGGACCCAGGGTTGGATTGTGGCGGTACTGGGACTACGCCGGATGAAAACTTCCCTGTGGGATCTTACCGGCAGCAGCCGGATCAAAGAACATTTTACCGAGCTCTATCCGTTATTCTTCACGCCGGAGCGATGAATGTCATTTCATTCCGGTGTTGGACCGCATCAAGGAGGCCCTATGGGCAAGTGGACTGCAGGTTTACTCTGTTTTTTCTGTATGACGTCGAGCCTGCCGATAAAATCTGATCAGCAAAAAGGGCTGGTGATGGAATGGAAACCGCACGCCGACGTCGCCTATACGGCTAAAACGCTGAAATATGATTTCAAGGGTTACACCAGCCGATGGGAAGAGTTTTCCTGGAAATGGTTTTGCAGCAGAGGCGTGTTTCAGACCGCACAACCGGATATTCAAAGTCTGTTGCTGAGAATGGAAAAAGATATCGCCAATCAACTGCTGTTGGAAGAGCTCTGGATTCAACCGGGCTTTCTTTCTCTGATTGAAAAGAAAAATCCAGTGGTGTTGCGGTCGCCCTCCAGGTCCGATGTGCAGCAAGCTCTGCTGCAGAGGGATGTGTTTGTAGTGATCAGTCATCGCGATCCGGTCGCCGGCGAGTTGCTGGAAAAACTCCCGGAAGAGCTCACCTTCCGCCGCAACAAGGCCTTTGTGCTGCATTGGGGAAACCGTCTGCTTTTCGTTTCAGCCGGTTATACCCCGGTTGAGACAGAACGTCTCTACGGATATCTGCAGGCTGCCGTGGATATGATCCGGCGATATACCATCTATAAAGGTTGGATGGGCGTTCATACCAACGACTATTTGATCACGCCGGCTGTGCGCACCAATCCCTATGAGTTGATCAACAAGGCGCTTCAGGTGGGCTGTTCCTGGATGGCCGTCAGCGGCTATAATGATTTCATGCTGTCGAATGGCGTGAACCAGGCTCTGGCCGAACTTCGTTTTCCGTTCATTTTCATGCCGGGTCAGTATGGCAGCGGTGGGGTTATGTACGGCATGGAGCACTATCCCGAGGTCCAGGATAACACCGTGGCATCCTGCCTGGATTGGTGCAAAAAAAACCAAGGTTATTATTTCAGCACTCTTCCCGGCGATGAGGCGTTTGCGGACGAATACCATGGTTATGTGGTTAAAAGCGCGGCGGATCAGGAGGCCGTGGAAAAGCTGGCCAAACCCTTTATCACCAACGCAGAGACCATTGAAAGGTCCACGCCACCGGCCCTGTTGCTGTTTTTAGAAAAAAATGAGCCCTTGGCTCCTGCTTCGATCATGCGCGCCATCCTGGCGCGGCGTAACGCAGCGGTGTTTGAAAACGGCGCCGTGCTGGCATTAAAAGAGTTGCTTAATCCATTACGAATTCTTATTTTGGAACAAGAGCACCTCAGCCGGACCTTTATGGATTTTGTCTCCCTTGACGCCCAAATGGAACAAAATCGCCTGCTGGTTACTCTGCACAACTCTAGCGAAAGCACATTGCAGGGCAGGATACGTTTGCATCTTCCGCCAGGCGTCACGGTCGTCGAGCACGCAGATGAAACCGCCGTTTCGCTGAATGCCCAGGAATCGCGGCTGTTGACGTTTACCCTGAATAGCTCTGCCGTTGCCTGCGGCAAGGACAATCCGGTCGCCGTGCGATGCTTCGGAGATTTTGGCGCCGTTGCCGCAATGACGCACTGGGATCTTCCCCATCGCGCTGAGCTGCATCCGTTGATTCTGGATTTGCCCGGCCCGGTGGACTATCCGATTACTCTGTGGAACAGCTCAGCGGTGAATCCGTTCACCTCTGAACTGACCGTGACCGAGGTGAAAACCGGCAAAAGAGTTCACGCTGAAACCCTGGTTGAAAATCTGGCCCCATGGCAGAAAAAAATCATCAAGCGGAAAATCGCGCTTCCGCAGGGTGATTATGAGGCCGTTGTGGCTGCTTCGGGCGACACGGTCCGTGGGCACATAGCGGTGCGGCGTTTTAAAGGCAAAGCCACGGTGCGGGAAGAGGACCTGAATCAGGATGGCGTGCCGGAGATCGTTCTGGAGAATCAAAAGGTGAAGGCCACGATTCTGTTGACCGGTGGACGGATCATCGAGTATATCATCAAGAGCCGCAATGAAAATCTGCTGTTTAAATTATGGCCGCAGACTCCGCCCTGGCATGACGAGCCGAGAGGAGCGCTTGCTTTTTATCCCTATGGCGGACTGGAGGAGTTTATCGGTTATCCTTATATCGCAGGTAAGATTATCTATGAATACAAAGTCGTTCAGGCGAGCGGAAATTTCGTCCGCGTGGAACTCTGGGCCAACATTCATGGCAGTAAAATCGCTAAAACGGTCACGCTCCCGGCTGAAAGCCAGGTGCTCGAGGTGCGCTATAGCCTCAACGAGATGGATCCCAGCCTTCATGTCATCGGCATCAATCCGTTGATCGAGATCGGTCCTTCCACCGGCCCGGAAGATGATTATATCTTTCCGGAAAAAACGCTGGTTCATCGAAGCCCGGTGCTTGATCGTTATTACGGCGCCGCCTGTTTTCTCGAGGAGGGGTGGGCGGTCGGCTACGATACTCGAATGGATGTGAGCCTGCTCATCGGCTACCCGGTCAACGATGCGATCTATCTGCATATGTGGAACAATCATCCGGACAACACCCCCACGCCGTATTATTATACCGAGCTGCAGCCCTGGCTGGCGATCAAGCCGCTGACGACCACCTATTTTTCCTATTATCTGCTGGGTTGCGACGGCCCCTGGCCGGCTGCTCTCGAGGCGTTCAAAAAACTGGGGTTGGTGACGAAAAAGAGAACCAGCCAATAGTAAAAGGCTGAGAGAACCCAGACGTTTAACGGGATGCCTCGTGGTATGGCAAATCCGATCGGAGTTCACTCATCCGGCAGGCTTTTTTTACATCCCTTGGCATGCTGCAATGTATTTATCCTGGAGGGTTATATGAAAAGAGCAGGGTGTGCGATGATCGTCCTTTTGCTCCTTATGGCGATGCCTCACGAAGGTTGGACGAAAAAAATCCGTGTGCTGTATGTCGGCGATGCCGGGGTTATGTTGGGTCCCAATGTCATCGCTTCGCCGTTTTATTATGAACAAAAGGGCTACAGCGTAC
>JAKJDB010000481.1 GCA_022706175.1 Candidatus Zhuqueibacterota bacterium
GGGGTGTTGCCTCCCCGCTGCAGATTGATATCCATGTTCAAGGGGTTGCTTTTCCAGGCGCCGGCGGTAAAATCCGGAATATCGATGGAATTGGAACGATTGAGCACCGACCATTGGCTCAGCGGCACAATGCAGCTGTAGGCGGCGGCGTCATACACATCCAGGTCCAGCGGCAGACCGTTGTGAAGGCAATCGATCAACCTCCACATCTCCAACAGATCCGTGCCTGCGTGACCGGCGCCGATGCGCGCGGCGGCCTCGGACATCTGCCGGGTAATTTTCGCCGTGTAGGTTTCTTCCAGCGCTTTGAACTCTTCCGCAGAGACCCAAGCGTGTTTGCCCACTGCGAGCCGCGGCGGCTGCGGGTCGAAAAGCGCAGATCCCTTGGTTCCATAAATCCCGTGGATATAGGCGTGCGGAGATGGATCCGTGGCGTCATGCTGCAACATGATGGTTCGACCCATGGTCGTCCGGATGGTTGTTACGTTCATGTTGCCCCGATAGGTCTTTTCCGCAAATGGTTTAAAAAAGTCATCCGTTTCAGCCAGCTCGCGCGCTCGCGCCTGCATCATAAAATCGTTGCTCTCCACGGAAACGAGAAATTCAAATTTATCTCCACGATTGATGTTCATGACCAGACCCACGGGTCCGAGCCCATGCGTCGGATAGATATTGCCTCTGCGCGAGGCATATTGGCGGAGCCACCACATGTCCCAATACATGGTCTTGGAGAAATTATTGGCCATCTTGCTGGTGTTGTAAGCGCAATCCCCGTGCACCACTGTGCCGAAAGCCCCCTGCCGGGCCATATTCAGAGTCAGCAATTGAAACGGAAGATAGCTCATGTTCTCCATCATGATGCAATGACGCCGGGTTCTTTCGGCAGTCTCCACCAGGTCCCAGCACTCCTCGATCGTCGCCGCTGCAGGCACCTCTGACACCGCATGCTTGCCGCAGTTCATCGCATACACGGCCATGGGCGCATGCATATAAAAGGGCGTGGTCAATACCACCACGTCAATATCGTTCCTTTCACAGATTCGCTTCCAGTCCTCCGCTCCTGTGTACAGATCGGGATGATGCGGAGTAGCGTCAAGGAGGGCTTTGGCATTCTGTAGTTTATCCGGCCGAAGGTCGCAAAGAGCCTTGATCTCCACACCTTCAATGTGTTTCAAATTTCTAACGTACGCCGGGCCGCGCTGCCCGGTTCCGATGATGGCGACACGGACTATCTCCAACGGCGGAGCGGCAAAGCCGGACATATTGAATCGCTGCACATGCGCTTTCTCCCGTCGCCGGCTGACATTGGCGATGTCCTCCTGATCCTTCCGGTTGGAACAGTGCAGCAAACCGCTGCCGGCCAGGCCCAGACCGCTCAGGCCTGATCGTTTTAAAAAATCTCTCCTGCTGTTCTCCATGCTGGCTTCCTGTTTCCGTGACCGCCTGGGTCACTTTATTCTCTTTTGTTTTTCAACTCATGCGCAAACCGATTAGCCGACTGCGGCACAACTTGCACATGTTTGCCCACTGAAAAAACCTCTCCACTCACCAAGGCCTGTAGGCTCTATCGATGTAACTACAAGCCGCCTAAAACGATAGAGAGCCTCCTTGTCATTTGGGATAACCAACGGTCTGAGACAGAATGATGCGCTGATCGGCCGGCAACTTGAGTGTGTCTGTGATCGCCGTCCGGTTTACCATTCCTCGAACCACTGTGCCCAGACCCTCGGAGGTGCAGTAGAGATAAACGTTCTCCGCAATCATACCACAGTCAGCCCCGATGTAGAGCGCGGCCTCTTCGAATGACGCCCCATTCAATTTAGCCATATCCGCTACATAGAGCAAATTGAGCGGCGCCGTGGCGACAAAGTCCTGAGATCCGGTCAATGCACGCAGGTCCTGGGTGGAAATGCGCTGTAGGGCGTTTTCCGCCGCCTGGTACATAAACACGCCATCCTGTTTGAACAGATAGATATTGATCTCCTGGCGATTGCGGGCCGAGGGCGCCGTGCGACGGCCATCCGGCCGATTCACGCCAAAGCCCGCCCAGAGCAGATTGGACAGCGTGGTATCGGACAAAGCTCGATCACTGAAAGATCGAATCGATCGCCGCTCCTTTAAAACCTGCATCAACGGCCGGCCACCGGTCGTGTCCGGCGCAGGCAACCGGATCAGATCTGACGTAGGCTGTGCCCATACGCCGGTTCCAATCAGCAGGGCAAAGACGAACAAAAACGAATGACGTGTTCTCATGAGCTCTCTCCTTTTAAAAATCGCTTATCCCTTCCAATTATTATTCCGACCGATCGACGGTCGGCTGTGTTCCTCACTGTGTTTTTGTCAACGCCATGTACTGCAACAGACGCTGACCTATGCCGATCTGATAGCCCTGATGGATCAGCCTGATTTTCTCGTCCCGATCGATCAGCAGCAATACCGGATCCTCCTGCAGCGCAACAGAGCCAAGAGATGATTCTATTCTGCGACGCAAACCGTTTTCCGCATCCGACAAGACCTGCAGCTGAACGGGAAGGCGGTACGCTTTCAGCCTCTCCCTCTGAGACTCTTGGACGCACGCGATGATGGCGCCACCCCAGTTCTCATACGCTGGGCGCAGATCCTGCCATTCACGCAGTACGTGTTGTGAAGGCTCACGCCCCGGATCCAGCCAGGCGAGTATCATACTGCTCTCATGTGCAAGACCGTTCAAGTCGATCTCTGCGCCGTGGTCGCCGAGTAACCGGGAGGCCGCGGGCAACGCGGCCAGTGAACCCTGAACCACAGGAACATGCCGCCATGTCAGGAGCAGGGGCCTGTCACAATTAGGCGGCATATGAAAAAACATCATTCGAGTGAGCACAGAACCGTCGGTGTTCCGGTTGCCGGTAATCGACAGATACTCGCCCTCAGGCACGCTTAACCGCAGTGGAGCCTTGTGCAGAGACAGGCCTTCCAGCGGCAGTGTGACGTAGCCGTTGTTTTGATACCGCGCCAGGGTGAAATGGGTTCCATATTCCGGCTGCAGCAGTACAGAATCTTGTGATGACAAAAGCAGGCCGGCGGTTTCCAGCGGCAAAAGGGTCTCCGGCTCAAAACAGACACGTCGCCACTGATGGGAGCCGGCAGGGCAATATTGCGGCCTTTCAAACACTGGATCGAGTCGCGCGGGAATACCGAGGCTTCGGCAAAGAGCGATAAAAAACAGATCACGTGACAGCGCATCGGCCACGCGCAGTTGCCAAACGCCTGCAGGCGTCAACGGCACATGATAGTAATTGGCCTGGTCATCCACACGTATATGCTTTCTCACCCAATCGACGGTCAGTTCCGGATCACCGGCCGCAGAAT
>JAKJDB010000015.1 GCA_022706175.1 Candidatus Zhuqueibacterota bacterium
GTTGCTGCTGTGCGGGTGTTTGTACGGCTGGTTGAGGCTGCCAAGCGTGCAATAATCCACCGAATTGAAAAAAATCAAGACCCATTAAAGATGAGGTTTGCGCCATGAACAATGTGCTCAAGACAGCTGGAGTCATTCTGCTGGTGCTTTTGTTTCTCCATTGCCGACCGCAGCATCCCTTGATCCTTCGCAGCAGCGAGACCACCTTTGCTTTCGATGCCGCCAAACCAACGCTCACGATCACCAGCCCTGGGCTGCACAAACCTCTGCTGTTGGACGCCTATCATCAGGCCGCCGGCTTTAAGCAGAAATCCATGACGTGGTCGCCGGACGCAAAGCAGCTCAGCCGCTCCACTGTGTTCGCCGATGCACAGCAGCGCACCATCATCTGCACCGAGACCTTTGCAGCGACACCCGGCGGGCTGTCCTGGCAAGTGGAGTGGAGCACACCGGAGACTGTGCCCTTTACCGCACCGTTGCAGACGGTCTGTCACCTTGCCGGCGACACGCCGACGGCCCGCTTCTGGACCAGCTGGGGCGACCCCACTCAAGTGGAGCCGGTCGATCAGGCCATTAAAAACCATAAACAATGGGTGGATCCCCTGCAACCGCAGGAGCTCCGCGATCTGCATCTGGTATACGGCGGGCACAAGTCGCTGGGCGGCGGTTTCTGCCTGCCCGCTTTCTCTGTTCTTTATCCGCAGCAGAATGTGGCCTGGTCGCTGGTGCAATCGCCTCAGGACACGCTGCTCAACATGGATCTCAAGACCAGCGCACAGGGCCGGTTTGAATTCAACCGGACCGATCTTCGTCTCAGCCGCCACCGATCGGTTCGCCACACCCTGTCGCTCATCGTTCATGAGGCGGACTGGCGCGCCGGTTTGTCCTGGATCGTAGAACGCTATCCGGATTATTTCAATCCGCCGAATCCGAATGCCGGCCGGATTGCCGGCTGTGGACTCTATTCCGCCTATGAAGGAGAATTCGATGTGCAAAAATTTCACCGGATGGGCGGCCTTGTCAATTGGAAGGCCAGTTTTGATTTTCCCTATATGGGCATGTTCATCCCGCCGGTGCAAGATCGTAACAGAAAATGGCGACGCTTTTCCATGGATGCTAAACAGCCGGCCACCTACACCACCATCAATCAGCTGGCCCGCTATGCTGCATCGATGAAAGAAAAGGGATTCTACACTCTGAATTATTTCAACGTGACCGAATTCGGCGCATGGATCAAATACCCGCCCCCGGCTTCACCGAGGACTGGGCAGGAGCTGTGGCAGGATGCCAACGCCTTTCTCTACACCCGTCTGAACAGCGGCATTCTCTACGGCGCTCAGCAGAACGGCGGCCAGGGTTGGGACAACCGCACCGCAGCGCTGCAAAAGCACCCTGTTGCCGGAATTCACGACAAGCCCCACTTTACTTGGGGCGAAGCGGTGGCCATGGATTGCGGCGACTCGACCTATGCGGATTATCTCATCGATCAGTGCCGCCTGCATCTGGACTATTTTCCGGATGCCCACGGCATCTGCATCGACCGCATGGATTGGCTGGGCGAATACAACAGCCGGCGCGACGACGGCGTCAGTTGGGTCGGCGACCGGCCGGTGGCCAGTCTGTATTTTTCCTGGATGCAGCTGCTGGATCGCATCGGCCCCATGTGGCATGGTGCGGATAAGGTCATTTTCTGCAATCCGCATGTCAACCGCCTCGAACTGATGCGGCAGATCGACGGCGTGTATAATGAATTCGGCCACATCGGTTTTAATTTGAACATGTCGGCCTTTCTCTGCCTGCGTAAAACCCTGCTGGCCTGGACTTCTACGGTCGACGATCTCAAAGGAGATCCGGACGCCTATCTGCAACATCACCTGTACATGGGCGCCTATCCCACCGCGCCGTTTCCCGGCAACGACCACACCATTGAACCGGATCCCTGGGCGGAGAGCTATTATCTTGATTATGGCCCGCTCTTTCGTCTGCTGGTGGACAAAAAATGGGTGCTGACACCGCATGTGATTCGAGTAAAAGATCAGACCGCCCTAGCCAATCTCTTTAAAACCGATGCCGGCTATGTCATTCCTGTGATCCACGGCACAGAACCCATCGCCCAGATCCATCTTAAAAACATCGATCTGGACAATATGATCAGCTGCTATGTGATGTATCCCGGCGGCAGGTCCATGCCGGCGTTTGCCGATCGTGACGGCAACCAAGGGTGGCAGATCCGCATCCCCCTGGAACGCCGCTGCGCCATGGTGGTCATCGGCACACGAAAGAACTGATCGGTCAGGATCGGCATTCCATTTTTTCGGATCAACCCATGCGTAACTTTTTGTTGATCGAAATATTCCTCGCCCTTTTATTCGCCCTCTATGAGAGCGGATGGGGAGGCGTATCGGAGCGAGTGGATACCGAAGCCGAAGACGGCATGATGGTGTATCTGCTCGTTACCGAGAACTCGCTGAGCCATTCTGGGACAGGCCAGTACATCGTTGTGGATTTGGACCATGACGCTTTAAGCGAATTAATCACCGTATGCGCAACGGCCAACCGGGAAGACAATATCCGCCCGTTTATAACCCTTTCGGACATTTATCTCAGAGATGTGGGAAAACAAACCAATTTCGAAGATGCCGAAAGAATTTACGCATGTCCCTTTGACCTGAACGGCGACGGCCGAAAAGAGATTCTGGTCAACAAGCTGCGCCATGATTCTCTGTTCATCGAAATCCTGTCGTCCTCCGGCCGGAAAACAGGCCGATGCTTTTTTCTCATCAGCGGCTCTCCCCGCCCAGGATATGAATGGGAGTGCTATGCCACGCCGATGGACTGGCGCTGCCAGGTCGGCGACACCTCCCTGGTCTTTTCTCTGCACAGCGGTTACTCTTATCAACCTCGCGGCATAGTCCGCGTCCGCTATCCTTCCGGCGAAATTGTGGATGCGCGATGGCTCGGCGCTTATATCGACAAACCGGCGTTTGTGGACATCGAGCGGGACGGGATTAATGAATACTACGCCGGCAGCAATACGCCGGATAACTGTCAGGGCCTGCAGGTGAACGGCACCGATGACCGTCACACCTATTTTTTCATTTTTGATTCAACCCGAGGATCGATTTTTTACGAAACGCTGGGCGGCCTTTCCAATGGGTCGAATGCCTACCCGATCTCCAACGGGAACGCTCCCATTGAAAATTTCTGGATTATGTATTCTCAGCGAAACACCGAGGATGCTGATTCATCTTTTCTGGCCATTTATCATTATCCCGACAGGCGGTTTATCAAAAAGGTCAAGTTAACCGGCTCCATCCTGACCACCGCGGTTCAATATGATTTTGACGGCGACGGCAAAGAGGATATCCTGCTCACACAAACCAATGGCGCCCTGGAAATTCGCAACCAGCAATTGCAGCTGCTGCAACGCAGGGTTCTGAATCAACCGATCGTCGCGCAATGGTTCTTTGATCTCGATCAAAACGGCCTGCCTGAAATTTATATTCACGCCAATCGCAAACTCTATGTGTTTTCCGACCGGCTGGAGCTTTTAGCCAAACAGGCGATGGATATAGAGGACATTCAGTTGATTCAATCGGCCACCGGCCGCAGTTTATTCGTCAGGAGCAACACCTCCCTCTCCCATCTTTCTCTGCGGCGCAACACTGCGCTGGCAGCGTATTATCGCCGGATCTGGATAGCAGCCATGTTGAGCGGCGCGCTGCTCTTCGCCGGAGGCTTGCTGCTGGTGCGTTGGTACAAGCAACAGCAGATCCCCTATCTGGCGCATCATGCCCTGCAGAACCTGGAAATACCCGGAGTGTTGATACTGGACCAGCAGGGCCGATTAAGACAGATGAACGAAAAAGCGCGCGTGCTGTTGAATCTGACAACCGGTCATCAGGGCCAGCCTTTTCTAAAAATTGCCAATGAACTGATCCAACGCATGGAGCCTTTTATTGAGCGAGCATACCGCCAGGCTCAGGATGCCTCCAAGGAACAAGCCTTACTCCTTATGGAAGCTTCTGCCAATCTGCACGTCTTCTTCAGGCCGCTGCGCACGGCCGGCGATCATTTCAAAGGTCTTTTAATGATCCTAGAAGACCGCACGGAGCAGATCCAGGCGAGGCAGGCCCTGGCATGGTCCACCATGGCGCAACGACTCGCCCACCAGATCAAGACTCCGCTCTCCTCCGTCGTGCTGGCTGTGCAGCGATTGCAAATGGAGTATGTCAAGGATGGTGCAAACAGGTCAGAGGAGTACGATCGCTATGTCGACTATGTGACGGGCGAGGTCGGGCGCATCCGGCACCTTGTGGATGGTCTGCTCAAACTGGCGCGGTTGGAAAAGCCGATCCACCGGGCCTGCCGCATGAATGACTTGGTGCGGCTGGCGCTGAAAAAATTCGAACCCTACCTCGGCGCCGGAATCAAAGTCCGCCTGTCCCTGGGGGAGGACCTGCCTCCCGTCATGGTGGATGACAATCAGATCATCATCGCCCTGAGCATTGTGATGGAGAACAGCATCGAGGCCATGCCGCAGGGCGGCCGCTTGACCATCAGCACAGAATCGGCATGTGATTTGCATTCTTTGAATTCTACAACGAACAAAAGCTTTATCCGCATCCTTATCGCCGATAGCGGAACCGGCATTGACGAGAAGGCCGTGGATAAATTGTTCGAACCCTTTTACACCACCAAAGCGAACGGAACCGGTCTGGGCCTGCCCATCGCCAAGAAAATCATCGAAGACCATGGGGGCAACATCAAGATAAACAATAAGCCGAAACAGGGCGCCGAGGTCGCCATTTTATTGCCGGTTAACCACCAGGACAAGCCTTAGCCTTCGCTCGGTTCCGGCCGATCGTTCGTCGACCAACAAAGCCACGCATCAGGGGGTCTGGTTTTCTCCAAAGACGGACCCGGCGTGTTGCAAAAAGGAGACGACCGTGAGTCCGATCGTCCCTGGCCAGGCATCGTTAGGGAGAATGCATATGAATCAGCCGCACATCCTCATCGTCGATGATGATCCCATATTCAGCGAGCTCCTGAAAGAGGTCTTGCAGGAACAGGACTATGCAATCAGCCTGGCCGGCAATGGACGGCAGGCGCTTGAACAGCTGCAGAGAGGACGACCGGATTTGGTGCTGCTCGATGTTACCATGCCGGACATGAGCGGCCTGCAAATTCTCTCTCAGGTTCGTACCGAGCATCCCGAGATCACCGTGGTAATGATCTCAGGGCAGAGCACCATCAAGGATGCGGTGGAGGCGATCAAACTGGGCGCCTATGATTTTCTCGAAAAGCCGGTGGATGCGCAGCGCGTGCTTTTAACGGTTAAAAACACTCTGAACATGATTCGCTGCAGACGGGAGCGGGAAAACGACCTGCGAGTCAATCTAGAGCGCTATGGCATGATCGGGATAAGCCCGGCGATGCAACGGGCCTTTGCGCTGATCGATGCCCTGGCCCCAACCAACGCGCCGGTGCTGATCACCGGAGAGAGCGGAACCGGCAAAGAGCTGGCCGCCCGCGCACTGCATAACCTGAGCAGGAGAAAAAACGATCCCTTCGTACAGATTAATTGCGCGGCGATTCCAGACACGCTGGTGGAGAGCGAGCTGTTCGGCTATGAACGGGGCGCGTTTACCGATGCGCGACAGGCCAAAAAAGGCCGCTTTCAACTGGCGCAGAACGGCACCCTGTTTTTAGATGAAATCGGAGATCTCAGTCTGATCGCTCAATCGAAAATTCTGTTGGCCCTGGAACAGCAGGAGGTCTATCCCTTGGGAGGGGGAAAATCGGAAAAGCTCGATGTTCGATTCATCTTCGCCACCAATCAGGATTTGGAAAAAATGCTGGCAGAAGGCCGATTTCGTCAGGATCTGTTTTATCGCATCAATGTCGCCTCCATCACGCTGGTTCCTTTGCGCGAGCGCCGTGAGGACATCGTGCCGATGGCAGAATACTTTTTACGACGTTTTGAAGAGATCTATCCTGGCCCCCCCAAGAGCCTGACCGATGATGGCAAAAGCTATCTGCTGTCCATGGCGTGGGAGGGCAACGTCCGCCAGGTTCGCAATGTCATGGAGAAAATTTCGATCCTGTCCAATGCGGATAAAATAACCGCCCGGCTGTTAGCCAACATTCTCGAGTACAAAGGCCAGGAATTCAATCAACCGTCACCGACGCACGAAACGCTTCATGCCGCGCGGGAGAATTTTGAACGAACCTACATCCAATCCATTCTCAACGAACTCAACGGCAATGTTCAGCAGACCGCCGCAGTGCTCAACTTGAATCGAAGCCATTTGTACCGGAAATTGGAGCAGTTGGGGATCGAGATCGGCAAGTCGCCGAGCGCCGGCTGATCCAGGCATCCAGTCCGCCCCGCCAGGGTGGACGCACCGGACGGCGGTACAAGTTCTGCTTGACTTGTACAGAAAAAATTTCAATCTTTACTCTGCAGGGCGCCCGGAAGAGAGAGGCACGTTCGTTCAGGGGATTAAAGCGGATTCAATCAAAGAGGACAAACACAAAATGCAAACAACGCCGCACACCGTGGAGGAAAGCCTGTTGGCCATAGCGGGGAACTCGCGGGTCATCATCCTGACCTTGGTGGGAATCACCCTGGGCAGCCTGCTGATCTGCTGGCTGCTGTTGAAATCCAATCGTCCGCGCTGGGCGCACCAGTTCATGAGCCTGCCCATCCTGATCACCACGGTTCCGGGCATCTTTTTCTGTCTGGTCCTCGCCTATCTGCTGTTCATCACCAAAGCCAATCTGCTGACCGTGCCCTGGTTCTATTATTTTCCGCCGCTGTGGATGGGGCTCTCGCTCTATCTGTTCAGCAATCTGGTCGACTTTGATCTGGTTCCCGGCTTTGATCGCATCAGCGGGCTGGCGCTGTTTTCCGCGGTAAGCTTTGCCGCGATCTTTATCCTCGCCCGCTTGCACATCGTGGCGATTTTCTGGCTCAGGCCCGTCTGGTTGATCCCGCTGGTGATCCTCTTTTACCTGGGCTGGCGCTTCGCCCTGCAGCGCATGTTCAAAAAACATTCATCCTCCTGATTCCGGCTGGCCGCCTCTTCAGGCGTGCATGCCGCCATCCATCAGGATGTTCTCGCCGTTGACATAGGCAGAGGCCGGGGAAGCGAGAAAAACCACCAGGCCTTTAATGTCGTCAGCACCGGCTAGACGTCCCACCGGAACTTTGCGGCTGTAATTTTCCACAAATCGCTTCGGCTGGCCGGGATCCGCCAGACCGCCGGGGCTGATGCAATTGACCCGGATCTTTTTATCCGCCAGCACCCGCGCCCAATAGCGGGTCAGTGTAATCATGCCGCCTTTATGAAAAAAATAATCCGGCGGCGGAACCCCCATCTCCGTCCCTTCATAGTTCGACAGATCCGGCCCGAACAGGCCCATCATGGAGGCGATGTTGACAATCGCCCCTCCGTGCGGGAGCATCAGATCCGTCATCTCACGGGTGAGATCGAAAAGACCGGTGGCATTGACCGCCATGGATGCCTGCCAATCCCCCAGCGGGGCGTCGTATCGCTTCATCGGCCGCGCCACCGCATTGTTGACCAGAACGTCCAAGCGGCCGAATTGCTTTTGCAGCTGCGCTTTCAACGCCATAACGGACTCGTGATCCGCCTGATCCACCTGCAGGGCATGGACATCCAGGTTTTTTTCACGCAGCGCGGCCGCCAGTTTCTCGCCTGATTCCAGTTGCCGGGAAGCGGTGACCACGGTTCCGTCCGCCTCGGCCAGCGCTTCGACGATCGGCCGGCCGTAACGGCCGGCGCCGCCGGTGACCAAAACAATCTTATGCTTCAGGCTCAAGAGCTCTTTAACGTGCATATACAGTACTCCATAGAATGCGTGACATCTCCTCAGAGCAACGACGGGCCGCCTCTGGTTTGGCCTTATTCCCTCACCTATGTGGTCGCCGGTCGCGAACCACCAGCAGACATTTCGCCTGGTCCGATTGCGATAGATCCAGCTCGTATTCAAAGCCCAAGGGCTCCAGCACGCGACGGTAAAGCAGATCGCAATGCTGGCAGTAATCAGAATAGGGCTGAAGATGGCCGGCGGCGAGCAGGCGTCCTTTGCTCGGACAGGCGCGCATTTCAATACTAAAGCGATTCTGCTCCAGCGTCATGCGAAAATCCGCCGCCTCTTCCGCCAGGGTGTGGCTCCAGTATTCAAAGCAGCCGGCCAGCCCCTTTTTCGCGGCCAGATCGCGTAGATTGCCAAGAAAGGAATCAGACAGATAGCGCCAAAAGGCGGTCACCGCCGGCTTGCCGCCTTTTTGCTGCAAAAATTTGAACAGCTCGCTGTAAGCGGGAATAAATTCGGTGCAGGAGATCATGCCTTTTCCTCCCGGAAAAATCTCTGCATGCATCGCCCCTGCCCCGGTTCATAGGTGCAGACCGCGCGATAGCCGGCGGCCCGGCAGATGGCCTCATTGACATGAACCGTTGATTGGCAAAATCGCGGGGTGAAAGAGCGGCCGGTTCTGACAAGATGGCTGATGGCCGGGCATTGGTCAACCGTAAGCAGCAAAGCGCCGTTTTCCCAACGAATGGAAAATCGGCCATCCTCCTGCGTGAACACGGAGATCAGATGCCTCTCCAACGCAGGCAAACCCTCCTGCTTCATTCTGTCGATGAGAGGTGCATAGCAAGCACGGCCCACCTGCGATAGATACTCGGCGGTCGCCTCCTCGCCATAGGTCTCATCCAGATAACGAATGGCATCAGCCAATGCGCCGTGAAAATCCTTGTGCAGATAGTCGCGATCCGTCGCCCGTTGATCCATAATAAGGGAATGGTCTGACATAGCGCGCTTTCGAAAAACTCCTTTCGTGAAGTGATGGCCTGCCTGATCACATTCTTTGCAGAAACGGACTGGTTACCTGGTCGCTGCACAATCCTCTTTGGCTCAGCGTCTTTTTCACCGCATGCACCCAATCGATGGCTAGTTCCGGCCCCAGCATGTCATCCATTTTTTTGCGAAACTCTTGCTGCAGCTTGAACGTGGAGGGGATATCCCCTTTCAGGGCGGTTTGATACAACGCCACCAGAAGAGGGATAAAGCAGGTCCCGCCGCCGGCCACCACGCCGTCGGCGCCCAGCAGCAGACTCACATCATACACCGACTCGTCTCCCTGCAGGATCCGACAGGGGCGCGCGGCGCCGCGCGGATAACGACGCAACAGCTCTACCACCGAGGGCAGATCACAACTCGAATCCTTGATCGCCGCCACCTGCGGCCGTTTCATGATGTATTCCAGCGTTTCCAGAGACACCCGGTTGCCGGTGCGGCTCGGCACATTGTAGAACACCAGCGGCGTGGAAAGGTTTTCCGCCAGACGATCGACAAACTCTTTGATGCTGTCGCCATGGGGGAACGAAAAGAAATAAGGGGCGGTGGCCACCAGATAATCCGGGCCCAGTTCCTCAAGCTGCTTGCCCATCTCCAGCGTCCTCCGGGTGGAGACATCCGAGATGGCGGCCAGCACCGGCACGCGGCCGCCGACCTGTTTGACCGCCGTCTGCACAACGATTTTCTTTTGTTCATCCAGCAGAGCCGGCCCTTCGCCCATGCTGCCGAGGACAAAGATCGCGGAGGCGCCCTGTTCGATGACATGGTCCAACACTCTGCGCAGTCCATCGATGTCCACATTTTCATACCGATCCAGCGGCGTCGGCACCGCCGGAATGACTCCGGATAGTTCCTTCATAACTCTTCCTCGATTAAACGTGACTTACTATTTGCTCTCTGAGCGCCGCGGAAGCGAAGCGGTGATGTTGCGGAAATAATCCACCAGCCCCAGCACATCGGCGCCGATGTTGATGAGCTGAAACCCCATCTCTACGAGCTCCTGGTAATCGGCCAGGGTGCCGACGGTGCCTGCCAGCTTGCCGTTGGCTCGGGCCACCTCGACGATGCGCCGGCGCGTCTGTTTGATCATCGGATGGTCGCCCTGTCCCGGGGCGCCGATGGCGTGGCTGAAATCGCCCGGCCCAAAGAACAGCAGGTCGATGCCCTCCACGCCGGCAATAGCCTCCAGCTCCTCCAGCGGTTCCGGATCCTCGATCTGAATGATGACCAGTTTCTCCCTGTTGGATTCCGCCAGATACTGTTTAAAATCGATCATGCAATAGGCGCCGTCCGAATTGCCGCCGTCCACCGGCCGTCGGCCGATGGGATTGAACCGAGTCTGCCGGCTGACCTGGCGGGCATCCTCCAGGCTCATCACGTGCGGCACCATAATGGCGTCGGCGTTGGCTTCAAACGGCCGGATCAGATCGCTGTAAGAGCCGCGCGCAACCCGGACGATGGTGTCCATGCCCACCATGCGGGCGGCACGGATCTGGTTTTCGATGACGAACCAATCGTTGGGCACATGCTCCATATCCAGCCAGATGCACTCAAAACCGCACAGGCCGGCCAGTTCCACCACGCGCGGATCCGCCAGGTTGGTCTTGACGCTGACGACCGCTTCACCGGCGCGCATTTTTTTCAACATGCGATTTTCTTTTACGTGCATAAAAAATGGCTCCTTATCCGTTCAGTATGAGTGAATGACAATTCTAAAACGCAAAACCAAAGGATTCAGCGACACACCTGACAACTAGAAGGACCAGGCTTTGTGCGACGCGAGCCTCCCCGCCGTCGGCGTGCGCGATGAACGAAATCTCAGTATCTGCCGTATCGCTCAACCAATTCCGCGAGCATCACAATCCGCTGCCACGACGCATCGGTGGGCACCTGATCGCCCGCAGCCAAAAACAGCCGCGACGATCGCATGCGGGTATCCAGCCACCGCTTCACCGTGTCGACGAACGCTTGGTCCGTGGCCAGGCTGCCAAAGACCGTAGCCGGTATGCCGCCGGAAAGAATGAGCCGGTCTCCGGCTTCCCGGCGCGCCGCTTCGGGCGTCAGAGAGAACATCGGCGCCGGCGTGGCGGCATCGATGCAGTCCACCCCACACTCGTCCAGCAGGCGCAAAAGCCCGCGCATCTCGCCGTCCACATGCACCGCCAGATATTTGCCGCGCTGGTGCAGCCGCCGTGCGAGTTCTGCATAATACGCGGAGGTGAACCGTTTGAACAGGGCCGGACTCTGCACCTGAGCGTCGTGGTTATCTCCTACGATCAGAGTTTGAAACGGACCGTCGATGATCTCATCCAGCATGCGCAAATTGGTCTCATTGACCACTTGAACAAACTGCTCCACCTCGGCCGGATAATCATAGATCGCCAGAATCGTGTTCTCCACCCCCATATAGCGGGAGATGAGATAACCGAGCCCCGAGTAAGATAGAAACGTATAAATAAAACCGAGATCGCCGGCCGCTTCAGCCCAGGCCCGATAGCGATCAAAGCGCGGCCGCACTCTTCTGCGCTGCAGCGCGTATTGCAGCACCCGCAGATCCGAGAGATCGCGCACCAGCCATTTCCGCACCGGATAGGAATAAGAAGCCGGATTGAACACCCGCTCTTCGTCAATGGTGCCCAGAGGCGTGCTGAACCGGGTGTGGAACACCCCCTGGTCATCGGTCCATGCCTGGGACTGAACAATAGATCGCAGCGCCGCATCGCTGGTGCAGAGCCAGCAGTTGGGACTCTACACCGGTAAAGCCGGTCAAATCAAAGAACACCTGATGGTTTTTTTTGTACCAGTGTGAAAGGTCCAGCAGCAAAGGGACCTGATCCGGCGTACGGCCCTGGTATACGGCTTGAATTCGTTCTCTGGGTGTCATGGGATGAACCTGTGGCGTTTTCTCTTCCAGCGCCGGCTACAGCAGCTTGATCTTTTTGCCGCCCTGTTCCAGACTGGTCCGGCCCGCGATGAGCGTTTGGATGATGTTCTCCGTGCGTTCAAAGGCAAGACGCGGCCTGCCCTCCTGTACCGAACGAATGAATTCCAGCAGATTGGTGCGGAACATGGCGTACCAGTTTTTGAACTCGATCAACCGCCAACCGTTCCGGCCGAACAGAGACAGCTGAAAAGTCGGCACAATGTCCTGAAACAGATGCAGCGTGGCCACCAGCCCGCTGACCAATTCGACATAGACGATGTCTTTATGAACCGCACCCACATGTTGAACAAAGGCCGCCCGTGGATCGTCCAACAGCGCGAACAACCCCTCCAGCATATGGACGCCATACTTGATCCAATCTTTTTTTGACACTGCAGTGGCCAGTTCAATATCGCCCAGGGCTGCGCTCTCGGTTTTCACCGCTCCGCTTTCCGCCGCATAGCGCATGGAGGAGCAGGACATGATGAACTTGCCGCGTTGGTGCTGTTCGCTGAAATAGGCCAAATCCGCGAACGTGGCTGCCAGGGGCTTGTCGATAAACAGCGGCACGCCGGCTTGAATAAAGGGGCGGGCCATGGCGACATGGTTCTCCGGATCATCCCGAGCCAGCAGAACCGCGTCGACCTGTCCGATCATCGCCTCCGGCTTGTCCACCACCTGATCGATGAGCGCGGCGGCGGCGATATGTTCGGCCAGGCTTTTCTCCTGAGCCCAAACGTGGGTCACTTTTGCGCCCGGAATCCCCAGCGTAGGACGGTTGGCCGCCAGGTAAACCGGAATGCCGGCATATCCGCAGTCCGCCATGATCCGTTCGTTGTATGCGCCGTTGATGATAGCGGACCAGGAATAAGGGTGGCCGTTGCCGGGGCTCATTCCGATCACTCCAAGCTTCAGCAAAGTCGCCTCCTCATCGATTACATATTGAATACTGATTCATCCTTCAACAACCCGGCCAATTTCTTCACCACTCAGCGCAACCATCCCATCCGGTCCCAGACGCGCAGATCGATGAACTCTGGGTCCGGAAAAGAGAGCGCCTGCAGCCGGGCCAACGCCGCTTCATCGAGATAACTTCCGTCGGCCGTAGTGGCCGCCTGGTAAAGATATTCCGGCCGGTCAATGCCCACCAGAACGGAAGACACCTGGTTAAAAGACAGGGCAAATTTGGTCGCCAGCACGGACAGGGTCGGGCTGGTCTCATCGAGAAAATCGTTGTAGCGCTCGCGATGCCGTGCGATCCGCTCCAGCTCTGGGTGCAGATCCCGGCCCCGGTCGCTGAGCACCCCCTTGAGCAGTACGGACCGCACCATCAGTCCGACTCCGGCCTTCTGCGCTTTGTCGAACAACGCCGCTTGCCGCTGATCCATCAGGTTGAAAGAAATTTGTATCACATCCCACACACCTTTGTCTATGGCCAGGTCGGTCTCCGCCACCGAATAGGTCGAAACCCCGGTGGCGCGAATGACGCCTTTATCGCGGAGCTCCGCGAACGTCTCACTGACGGATTCTAGACTCAAGGTAACGAGATCGGCGTTGTGCAGCATCAGCACGTCGATATAATCCGTCCGCAGGGCGGCGAGGCTCTCCTGCAGCGAGCGCCGGATGGCCGCGGAGGCGCCCGCCTTCACACAGCCGCTGTCCGTTGAACCGGGCAGGCTGCATTTGGAGCAGAGGATGACCTGCTCCCTCCGGTCTTTGAACGCCCGGCCCATGATCTCTTCACTTCTGCCGTACGCCCGAGCGGTATCGAAAAAAGTGATGCCCAACTCCAACGCCAAATGCAAAAGATGAACCTAGTCGGCGTCGCTCGGCATATCGGCCGGTGTGTGCACGCCGATGCCGTACGGCATTCCGATCTCCACACCGCCGAAGGCAATTTCAGAAACCGATAGGTTGGTTCGCCCAAGTGGTCTCTGTTTCATGGCATCCTTCTGTTCTTGACAGACCGTTTTCTCACAGCGGCCTGGCCTTTTCATTCTTGAAAAAGAAAACTCCGAGCAGCCAACAGGCCGCTACGCCGGCGATGAACGAGACGGGTATAATCCACAAGAAAGAGATGGTGACGGAAAACAGCTCTTGGGCATAGCTGATCAACGCCGCCGTCGCACCGCTGAACAGCGTCCCGATGAAAACAGCCATCGGCTTGGCGCGCGGGATGAACATGGCCATGAAGAAAGGCACGAACAGCGGTGCGGTGAGCAGATTGATGGTTTTATAGGTCATCTCCAGCAG
This sequence comes from Candidatus Zhuqueibacterota bacterium, assembly GCA_022706175.1. Next base: position 14,069 of record JAKJDB010000015.1, read on the forward strand.
ATTGCCCTTGATATAACCGATCCCCAAGCTTGTTAGTACCACCACCAGACCGACGAGCACAGAGATCCATTTGGCCAGCATCAGCTGTTTCCCTTCATCCATCGGCTGACGGCGAAATACCAACACAAAATCTTTGATGATCACCAGACAGGAAGAGTTGATGCCCGATGACAGGCTGGACATGGCGGCGGCAAACAGGGCGGCCAGCACTAATCCGGACATCCCGACCGGCAGACCTGCCACGATAAAATGGGGAAACAACTTGTCCGCCGCACTGGTCAGGGTATGGCCCGATGGAATGAGCACACTGTTCTTTTGATAAAACGCCATGACCGCCAATCCCAGAGCCGCCAGCAGCACGAACACAAGGACATTGGAGATAATATGACTGAGGTACATCCTCTGTGCCGCTTTTGTGTCGCGCGTCGCCAGATAGCGCTGAATGGCCATCTGATCAGAGCCGGCAGTACACACGTGCCAGCCGAACATGGACAGACTGGCGGTCAAAAAACTGACACGGGTTTGAGTGTCAAAGAAAACCCAATCCTGCCAGTGCTCCGGCCATTGGGTGGGAATGACGGCGGAGACGCCGCCCAAATCGTAAATAATAATCAGAATGGCCAGAATCGAGCCGCCGAACAGCACAAAGGTCTGGACCACATCGGTCAACACCACGCCGCGCAGTCCGCCGAACGACGTGTAGGTGATGGTGATCACACCCATGAGGAGACTGATCCACCGGGCGGTTTCCCCCGGCCACCCCATGATCGGCACGATCACTTTATCCGCCATCATGTAAATGATCACCGCCATCCAGACCAAACGCATGATCAGAAAATAGATGGAGGCCAACAGCCGGTTTTTCAATCCCAACCTTAGCTCCAGCAATTCATAGGCGCTGGAGATTTTCAATTTCATGATATAAGGTATGAAAAAAAACGCCACGATAAGGTAAATAAAAGGAAAGGCGGCCAGAAAAGACCACATCATCGGTCCGTTTTTCACCATTTCACCGGGCATGGATAAATAGGAGACGGTGCTGAACATGGTGGCGAAAAAAGAGAGGCCCACGCGC
>JAKJDB010000482.1 GCA_022706175.1 Candidatus Zhuqueibacterota bacterium
CGGCGGATTCCTGAAAAGCGCGCAGGACATCGTCCACCACCAGAACATTTTCCATACTCCGGTTCTGATCATACCAGCGGCGGCTGACCACAGCCGCCAGCGCGCCCTTTTTCACCACCTCGTCCACAAACAGGTGGCCGTCATAGGTGTCGCCCTGCAGGGCGAAGAACAGGTCCCCGGATTGAATGGAACGGGAATCCGTGGAGACCTGGCGCACCGGGCGCGTCAGCGCCTGTGCGTTGCCGCGCCATTCGCCGTTGGCATCCTGAAGAATGTTGAGCACCGTCAGCTGCACTAAAGGGAATCCTTTGCTTACAAGCGCCGGTTACAGCAACAGCAGTTTGCGCAAATCCACCGAAGATTCGCACTGCAACAGAATTTGCTCTGTGGCGCGAAGCTGTTTGCCGGCAGAGGGCTGTTGCCGCACCACCCGGCCGGATCCGTTCACCACAGCGTGAATCCCTTTCTCGCCCAAAAGATTGAGCGCACTGCGAATGGGAAGACCGATGAGGTTGGGGATCGTTCGCATGGCCATTGCCTCCTCAGACATTTCAGAACAGTGCAGACGGATCAGGGCGCCGTTTTCAACGTAACTCCCTGCTTTGGGAGCCTGCGCCGTCACCAGATCTCCTTTTTCCGCAAACGTTAATTGAATGTCCGCAGCACGGGCCAGATCCTTGGCGCCGTCGCGGTCATAGCCGACAAAGTTGGGAACCCGCCGCCGGGGCTGCTTGGCCAGCAGCGCCTGTACGGCCTGGTCATCATCCGCTTCCACCTCAATCCCTTTATAATACATGATTTCACTGGCTATTCTGCGAAAACACGGAGCTGCGGTTTCTCCACCCAGATAAGAGCCGCGCGGGTTATCGATCATGATATACATCGCATATTGCGGCCGCTCCTTGGGAAAAAAGCCGCCGAAATTGGCCACATACTGGTTGGCGATATAGCCGCCGCCGTTCATCCGCACTTTTCTCGCTGTACCGGTCTTGCCGCACACCTGTACGCCCGGCACGGCCGCTTTTTTGCCCGTGCCGTACTCCACCACATCCGCCATCATCTCCCGCAGGGTATCCGCCGTGGCCTCAGAGATCACCCGGCGGAGAATTTTTCCGCTCGACATAAAGACCACATTCTGGTCCGGATCGCGAATCTCTTTGATGATATACGGCTGCAGCACACGCCCGCCGTTGGCAATGGTAGAGAACATATTGCACATCTGCAGAGGCGTAACGCCGACTTCATGTCCGTAGGACATGGCAAGGGGGGTAAAACCGGACCAGCGCTCCAGCGGATTAAGGATGCCGTCCTCCTCGCCGCGCAGCTCGATGCCGGTGCGACTGCCGAAGCCGAAATCGCGCGCATAGCGGTAGATGATGCGCTTGTCAATGCCCTGCGCGGTCTTGGCCATGCCGATGTTGCTCGACTTGATCAGCACGTCGCGCAGACTGAGCGTGCCGTAGGGATGCACATCGTGGATGGTCTCGCGCATGACGCGATAGGCGCCGTTCTCGCAAAAAACCCGGTCCGTGGGCTTGCGCAGCTTTTCGTTCAACACCGCCGCCATGGTGACCAGCTTAAAAGTGCTGCCGGGCTCAAAAAGATCCGTGATGGCCCGCAAACGCCAGGTGGACGGCGCATACTTGGCCGGAGCGTTGGGATCAAAGGACGGCTCCACCGCCATGGCGACCACTTCGCCGCTGTTCGGATTCATGATGATCACCGCCCCGGTATCGGCGCTGCACTCCTGCAGCGTCCGTCGCAGTTCCCGCTGGGCGATGCTCTGGATGGCGTAATCGATGGTCAAAACGACATGATCCCCATTTTCCGCCTGCTGCTCCGGATAATCCGAATGGCGGAACTTTTTGCGGCCGTCCGCCGTCTGCTGCAGAATCACCTTGCCCGGCACTCCCTGCAGCACATTGTCATAAGCCAACTCGACGCCGCTGAGGCCTTTGCCGTCGATATCGGTGTATCCGACCAGATGACAACCGATCATGCCCTTGGGGTATTGCCGGGACATCTCCAGACGGCATTCGATGCCCGGCAGACTCAGCGTTTTGATCGTCAGACCGGCGAGCCGTGAGGCCCGGCGGGTGATGTAGACAAAAGAACCTTTGCCGCGCAACTGGGCGGCAATTTGACCGGCGCTGAGGTTCAGATGCTTGGCCAGCACTGCGGCGGTATGCCCGACATCCTTGATCCGTTTGGGATTGGCAATGATGGTATAGGTGGGAACGTTCATGGCAATGGGACGCAACCGGCGGTCAAAAATGCCGCCGCGTTCCGGCGCCAGCGCCAACTCATACTTGAACTGTCTTTCGGCGATCACTGCGTATTTCTCCCGGAGAAAAATTTGCACCTGAATCAGCCGCAAGGCCACCACCACCGCGATGCAGAGCACTATGCGATAAAACAAAAGCGGGCGCTGCAGATCCAACCGTTTGCTCTTTCCGGCAACCTGTCTGTTTTTCATCGACGGCAGCATACTAAATCACCTTCCGGAACCTCTGCCGACGTCATTGGAAAATCGATCGGTCAGTCGTTCAAACGCATTCTTGTTCTGCAATTTGATCTTGGGCACTTCGACCATTTTGTATTGCTCCCGGGCGATTTGCGAGATCCGCTCCAGAGAACGCAGCTCTTCGATTTTCGCCTCCAGCAGCAGATTTTCATAGCGCAGGAGCTTGAGTTCATCGGCCCACACCCCATTGCGCCGATTCATGTGATCAATGAACGTCTTTTGCCAGACCTTGAGAAAGATCACCGCCGCAAACGCCAGCAACCAGAGTACATGGGCCCGGCGAAACTGCAGGCGCAACACTCTCGGCCGCCGTGGACGCTGCACGCCGCGGGAAAAAGCTTGGCCGGCAAATTGGTTCGGCTTCATCGGTTCACACCTTTTCCATCACCCGCATGCGGGCGGATCGACTGCTCTTGTTCAGCGCCTGCTCCTCGGCTGAAGCGGCAACCGAGCGGCCGATTATTCGAATGTCCGCTCGACGATGACAGACACAAACCGGCAGATCCGGGGGACAGATACAGGGACGACTGTGAGCGCTCATGAACAATTTGATCTCTCTGTCTTCCAACGAATGATACGAAACAAAAACCGCACGACCCCCGGGAGCCAGTAGATCCAGGGTCTGCGGCAACAGGGCGCGCAAATTGTCGATTTCCGAATTCGTCATAATGCGAAACGCCTGAAATACCCGGGCTAATGATTTGACCACATGAGGGCCGTGCACCGTCTGCCGCACCACCTGCGCCACGGTCTCGGTGTCTTGGATGCGGCCCTTTTCCCGCTGCCGCACCAGGGCGGCGGCGATTCGGCGGCTGTG
>JAKJDB010000483.1 GCA_022706175.1 Candidatus Zhuqueibacterota bacterium
CATCAAGCCTGCCAATGTCATCATCACCAAGAGCGGCATAGTCAAGATTCTCGACTTTGGCCTGGCCAAGCTGGCCCATCACAGCGGGATCACCAAAACCGGATCAACGCCCGGCACGGTCGCCTACATGTCGCCGGAACAGACGCGTGGCGAAGAGATAGATCAGCGCGCCGATCTTTGGGCGTTAGGGGTCGTGCTGTACGAAATGGTGGCTGGCCGACTGCCGTTTAAAGGCGAATGCGATGCGGCCATTCTCTATGCGATCGTCAATCTGCCGCCCGAACCGGTACAAAAATTTCACCCGGATGTACCAACACAACTGGCCGGCGTTATTGAAAGAGCTCTGCAAAAGGATCCGCGGGATCGCTACCAGACCGCGGAGGAGTTCATACAGGCTCTACAGGCCTGCTGGTCCTCTGATGCTGTGACGCCTTCCGGCGCGCAGAAAAAAAACAAACACCCTGGCGCCTCGAAAAAAAGAAACATCCTGGTCGGAATCGCCGCGCTTTTTTGCATTTTCATGCTGTTCCTTTTGGCGCCGCGTTGGCATTCAGCCAAAAAACCGCCGGTTGCGAATGCAGAAAAAGTATTTGCCATATTCCCTTTCAACGTGCGTGGCGCTCCTGATTACAGCTATCTGGAAGAAGGGATGATGGACCTGCTGTATACCAACCTGAACAGCGTCGGCGATCTGCGCAGTGTTGACCCTCGCGCCCTGCTGAACCAGATTAAACTGCTGCGCAAAACAGAGGTCACCATCGATGAAGCGGAAACCATCGCCCGTTTTTTCGGCGCCGGTTATGTTATTCTCGGCAGCCTGTTCGCCGCTGAAGGTCGGCTGCGTTTCAGCGCCACGCTGTATGATCTGAATGCCAAAGACAACCGCTCCATTCCCCTTTCTGCCGATAGCCCGGTTAAGCGGCCGTTTGAATTGGTCGACGGTGTGAGTTTGCAGGTTCTCTCCAGATACTCGAAAAACCTGGCGGCGCGCAATGACCTGCTGGAGAACAAAACCACCCGCTCTCTGCCGGCGCTCAAAGCGTACTTGGAAGGCTTGAAAGCGGATCGCCACGGCCTTTTTAATGACGCGCATGCTCTCTACAGCCAGGCGGTGCAGTACGATTCGTCATTTGCACTGGCCTGGTTTCGTCGTAGTCTGGTAAATTATGGTTTTCTGATTAATGTCGAAGAAGCAAAATCCGACTTGAACCGGGCGTTGCACAGCATCGCCAAGACCTCGGAACACGATCGGCTCCTGATGCAGGCGCATCAGGCCAGCATCTCCGGTGAATGTGAGAGGGCGATGAGCGAATATCGACAAATCGTCGCCAGATATCCGGATGATATTTTCGGTTGGGAGAACTTGGCATCTAATTGGCTTCAATGGGCGAACTTTTTTGGTCATTCCATACTCGAAACCTATCCGCTGTTCGAAAAATTACTCTCGCTGGATCCGGAAAACGGCGGTTATTATCAGCAAATGCTGGTGCCCGCGATCAAGCGGGGTGATCGAGCGGAAATCGACTCCATCATCGCCAAACTGGAACGATTCAGCCCTGATCATACGTGGGCATGGGCCGCCATCGCTCCACGTGCCTTTCTCGATGATGACTCAGCCATGCAGAAAGAAATTATTCAGCAAGCACTGAGCCAGGACGATGTGCTGTTACATTGCGGTATTGAGAACAGCGCCGTCAATGCGAGGGACTTGAACAGCGTCATACCGTTGGCGCGGGCCCTTTTACATCCGTCTCGCTCAGAAAAAGCCAAGACATACGGTTATTTATACCTTGCCGTGTTCGATCTTAGCCTTGGGAAATGGCAAGCGGCCACCGGCAAGCTGGATAGCATGAATAGGTATCGCAGGGGGTATGGAAGATTATTTCGTTCTTTGTTCAGTCCCTTCCTTTTATATCATGCGCCCACTGCCGATCCTAACGTCGAGCTTCAAGCCATGGAAAAATGGCGGGTGGATAGGCGGCCCCTGCCGGCTGCAACGGATTGGGATCTCAAGCAAGTTCCGGAATTTATCACCCCTATCCAATTGTACACATTAGGATTACTGAGCCATTTTCGCGGCGACTCCAGCCGGACTCTATCTCTCAGTCAGCAGTTACGGAAAGAACCTTCGCCCGGGGAAGCGGGCTCGCTCCTACGCATCTGGGCCGGAACCCTGCAGGCGCTGGAGGCCCTGCGGCAGAATCACCCCGCCGCCGCCCTGGAGATGCTTGAAAAGGAACCCTTCGTTATCCGATTTCCGCTTTATGTGAATCCTGTATTCAATACCGCGTTTCCACGGTATCTGCGAGCGGAGTCGTTGAACCATCTCGGCCGCAATGAGGAGGCGTTAAACTGGTACCAGTCCATCGGCGAGACGTGGTTTTTGGATTTTCCCTATCGTGCGCCGGCCGCTTTGCGCTGCGCCGAGATCTATGAAAAAATCAACAAGCCGGACGAGGCCATCAACGCGTATCGACAATTTTTACAGCAGTGGCAAGAGTGCGATTCTGAATTCAAATTCATGACCGAAGCGTCTGAGGCGCGGCTTGCCCGGCTTGTAGCGAATAGGTCGAAATAGTGGTCACAGCCTTATCGAGCGCACTATGAACAGCCAGAATCATCAGTCGGCGGGGCAACAAGCGGGCGACCTGCCCTCGTATTCCGAATTAATCGATTTGGCCGCTGTTTTGAACGCCCAAAGCGATGTGGCGGAAATTGTACGCATCATCACAGAACAGGCCTCCTTTCTGCTGGGGGCGGAAAACGCCATCCTTCTGCTGGTGAATCCGCGCACCCGCGAAACCCTGCGCACGGTCAACCGCCAGAGTCCAAAAGCTCACGATGCCCAGCTGCACGAGATTCAGCTCCACACCAGTGGGTACATCATACATTCGGGCAACAGTTTACTCAGCCATGACTTGATCCATGATGCTAAATTTTCCGGCCTCAAATTCAAGAGCGACGCTTATCGTTCGGCTCTAGGCATTCCCATCCGCAGCAGCCGTACCGTTATCGGTTCCATCGTACTGATTAATAAGAAAGAGGACGGCCGCTTTGACGAAAAGGACCTTGACTACCTGCTGAAATTCGGCCAGATCATCACCCCCTTTTTCAACAACATTCAGCAGCTGCAGATCTTCTTTGAGCATCCGATTCCGGAATCGGTGCTGTTAAAAAAATATACCAATCTCGGATTGATCGGCAGAAGTGAAAAATTCATAGCCTTGCTGCAAGCGATTGAAGCGGCCGGCCGCTGCGATGTGCGGGTGATGCTGCAGGGACCCAGCGGCACCGGCAAAGAATTGGTCGCGCGGGCTATTCATAAAATGAGCGAACGCA
>JAKJDB010000484.1 GCA_022706175.1 Candidatus Zhuqueibacterota bacterium
CGGCTGATCAAAATGGTTAAAGAGAACCTCCTGTATCTGCGCCTGGGTGTCGAGAATGATTTGATCGGATAATATTCCGTCCAGAAGGCTGTCGTCTCCACCACGGAATCGAGCATAGACCTTTTTGATGCCGTCCCCGGGAGTCAACACCCAGGTTCTTTCCGCTGAAAAGGATTCCCAATTGGCGTTGGCAAAGGTTGAATCGTTGCTGAACATGCTGTAGAGCGTACCGTTCGGCGCGACTAAGGAGATCGTGACCGTCCGTGAAGCGGTGTGCGTCGCCCCGGAGTTGATGGTAAAGGCGTAAAAACCCGCTTTGGCGGACAGGGCATCTGACAGCGGGCCTTCGTAACCCGCCTGGCTGCGCGCCGAGATCTGATATTGGTAAACGCGACCATTCAGCACGGTACGATCCAGATAGTCCGTGGTCAGTGTGGAATCCAACCTGCGCAGGGTCTGCGACACGGAATCCGAGCGATAGATGTAATACTGGCTGATTTCCGGCGCGACGATTTTTTCCCAGGTCAGTCGCAAACGGCGATCGCCGTTGGAGATGGTAAGATGGACCGGAGCCGGAGGATACAGCGAATAATTCTGCCGTTCTGGGGCTTCGGGCAGTTTTTCGCAGCGGAACACGCCCATGCTGGCAGCCATCATCAGCAGAGCGACAAGCGTTTTTTTCATCATGAGTGCGCTCCTGCTATTTGGCCAAAGGCATGTTGACATTGATTCTTACTCCCATATCGGTTACTTTAGCCGCTGAGCTGACCGCGGGCATAAACTCGATCTGGCGGAAATTTTTCGGAAAGTGTGCAGCGACGTCAAAAAGGTTAAACAGATAGACGCCCAACGCTGCGCCGGCGCAGATCATTCTCATCCGGTCGGCGTCCTTGACGCTCTCGTGCGCGTTGTTCAACGCCTGCCATGCTTGGGGCTCGAGAGCGACGGATCTCTGCGCCAGCTCATAGTAGGCTTTGCGGGAGTCGAAGGTGTTCGATTGATCGCGGTAGTATTTCTCTGCAAAGCCCAGAGAGGCTAGAGAACAAACTTGCAGCACCATGATCAGCTTGCTTTGCATAAAGCGATCGCTGTAATGCTGCCCCCATCCGGGCACGATGAAGGAACGCCAGAAGGCCTTGCTCCGCGTTTTGGGCGCCAGGTAGAAATAGATGCTTTTTATGGACTTTTCGTTGAAATCGATGGTGTAGGACCAGTTTTGATAGCCCTTTTTAAACGCCCACATACGGTATTCGCCGGAGAGGTCAAACGCGAACTGACACGGGGTTTTACCCACGACCTCGTTTTCAATATAGACGGTAGCGCCCTGCGGATTAGAGTCAATCAAAAAGCCTTTCTGCGGCTGCGTCGGTGGAGCGGTGGCCTGACTGTAGGATTGGTCGCAGAAGCTGATGAGGATGCCGAACAATAGGGTACACATGCACTTCATACAAAAATCCTCCGCGGTCGCTTTGCAGTACCCCGCCCTCTGTTTAACTTTGCCTGTAAAGAGAGGGGGCAGGTGATAGTGTAGAGAGGAATTGCCTCTTTTAATTTATTTTTACTATTTTTATATGGTAAAAAGTAATTGCGTTCATTTTGTAAAAAGTCGAAAAAAATGTTGACTTTTTCGTTAATATTGATATATTAAAATAAAGCAGCCACGGCCATTCTGATGAATAGCCTGGACTAGCCAAACTGCCAGTTCAGAGACTTTGCCGAGTCGACTGGCAGTTTTTTTTTAATAACAAAACATACGTCGCTCAGAAGCGAAGAGGGACACCATGCCCCACCGCTTTAGAGGAACGGCCGTTATAAGCGCGACCCTACCTGGTTGGCATGGCGGCGCTGACTGGCCGAAATGAAAACAGAAAAAGATACAATAAATCACACCAAACGCCTATAGGCGTCTGGACCACCAATTTAACAACGATTGAAATTGAGCTGCGTCTGTCCTCACAGGTGCATAGCTTAGGCGTGGGGGTGGAACATTAAAACACGTTTCGTGAAAGCGCGTCGGCTTCAGGAAACACTTCCCCAAAACGACATGGGGCGATAAAAGCCCCGCTTACCAATATAAAGAGTGCAGAGTAGAAAGTCAAGCTATTTTTGAGAAATCTATTCATTTTTTTAGAACCGTTCCGCTGGCGGTCGTTTTTCACCGACAGGTAAAGCCCTCCGGCGTTCGCCGCCATGGCCGGAATCATGGTCTGAGCGTCTCGGCTCGCTCCGGCAGGGTGTTGCGGGTGCGATGCAGGGAAAATATTTTTGTATCATTTTAGAATAAATTTTCGTAAATACGATCTCATCGCAGCGTCTGCCGTCTGCTTGGACAAGTCCTGCGGCGATCCCCAGGCGTGGAATAAGACAAGTGGATCCAGAACGGTGCTGAAATGGAAATGGGATGAGAAGACTTTTTCTATTGTGTTTGTTGGCGCAAGCCCTCTGGGCTGCAGAGTATCCGCAAAGACGGGGTGCGGTAAATGACTTTGCCGGCGTCATCAGCGCCGAGTCCGCCGCACAGATGGAGGCGCTGGCCATCGAGGTGTTCAACAAGACCGGTGTGGCCATCGTCGTCTGTACGATGCCGACCATCGGTGATGCGGATTATCGCGAATATGCCAACGAGTTGTACAAGCACTGGGGCATCGGCCGCAAGGGGGAAGATCGGGGTGTTCTCATTTTCAATGTGGTGGACATCCGTAAATTGTGGCTGGAGGTCGGCTATGGAGCGGAGGGATTCCTTCCGGACGGCGTGGCCGGCGATATCTATCGGCATGATCTTGTTCCGCATCTGTCCCAGGGAGATTACGGCGCAGGCTTTCTGGCCGCGGTCCGCAGCATCGCCGGCCTGGCGGCCAAGGAGTACAACGTCACCATCGACGGAAGCCGTGCACCGCGGCAAATCCAACACGACGGCAAAGCTTCGCCCCTTTGTACGCTGATGGTGGTGGCTTTTATCATCCTGATCGTTCTTTCCAGTCGCGGCGGGCTGTTGCCCTGGCTGGTGTTAAGCAACACCGGCGCGAGCGGCAGTCGGCGGCGCCGGGACGACCACTGGTCTGGCTGGGGAGGTGGTGGCTGGGGCGGTGGTTTTGGCGGCGGCGGTTTCGGCGGCGGCGGTTTCGGCGGTTTTGGCGGCGGCGCTTCAGGCGGCGGCGGCGCAGGAGGAGGCTATTAACGTACCCAACGCCGGCCTGCACGTGCCCGGCGGTTCGCGTCAAAATGCGATGCCATAAACCAGGAGCATAGAATCATGTCTCGCTATCCCGCTACACCGGATGAAATATTCGATGCATTCGTCGCTGATTATCGCAATCTACTCGAGGAAGATTTGA
>JAKJDB010000485.1 GCA_022706175.1 Candidatus Zhuqueibacterota bacterium
GCTGTGCAGGCAGAGCGGCAACACCTCGATCTCCTTTTCGCGGAGCAATTGTATCATGACGCTCTCGAGCGGCTGCAAAGGACAAACCAACGGCTGGAAAACAGCTGGATCCAAATTCACCAGCAGCCGGTAGAGATTGAGTTCCGTACCCCCTCTCTGATCCAGTGTGTCGATCAAGTACAGAATGCCTATTTTTTTCTCTTGCATCTCTCGTATGCACCCAGTCAATGAGGGGATTTCACTTTCCATGCCAACCCCAGAGTCGATGCCAGTGGGCGGGCAGGAGCTAACCTGCGCGGTTGAATCACTCCCGTTCAGCACTTGCGGACAGGAGACTGTTCTGTTTCCTCGTTGCGCAGAACAATCGCTAGGGGGACGAGGAGCGTAAAAGCCTTCTACCTTGAGCCACCGCGGCCACGACCATGCGGCGTACTTCTCCATGGAGCAACAGCACTGCGCCGGTAAACGTTAATCCGAGGATCGCCATCTTTAATACGACGCCGAGGAAATGGCTGGCATCGGGCAGCAGCGCGGCGACCCCCCACAAGACCAGAGAAGCGATGAGACCGACTACGATCGTTTTGCCATGGATTGTGACCTTCAGATAGAGCCTGGAGCGATAGCTCAGATAGGCGGCAAGCAAAAAACAAGTCAACAGCGCAGCGTAACACGACCCCCGAATCCCCCACCAGCGAATAAAAACAAGGTTTAACCCCACATCCAACAACACGCAGACGAGCACGGTAAAACTGATGATCTGCGTCTTTTTCGCAATATAGAGGCCCGAGGCATAGATGGGCAGCAACGCCCAGAGAAGAGTTCCGGCTACAATCACGCCGAGCAGATCGCCGGCCGAGGCGTATTTGTCCGAAGCCAGGACCACGATCAGCTCCCTGCCCAACAAAGTCATCAGGAGAAAAATGGGGATCAGCACCAGCAGACTGATGTTGGCCACGGTGGAGACGAATCGGCTGGTCGCCTCTTTGCCTTTCTCATGCCAGACCTCGATGTAGATGGGAGTGAGCGCGTACATCAGCGGGAAAAGGATCAAATCTTTCGTATAATGCCCCATGTTCGATGCCACGCTGAAAACCGCCACAGCCTCGGAGCCGAGCATGAACTGGATGATGTACCGGTCCACCGATTTGAGCAAAAGATATCCCAGTTCAAATCCGATCAGAGGAAAGCCGAAACGCAGACAGGTTTTGAAAAAAGAACCGGAAAACGAGGCGATCGAAACCGGATTCTGTGCAAGAAAAATCCCAACCAGCACCACCATGGTCACGGTCTCGGCAGCCAGAATGGCCGTATAGTAGACTTTTAAGGTGCCGGCAACCAGGAGAACGGCGGAAAGGCTGACCGCCAGAATGGTGAACCGGCTGGCGACCATGGCGATGTTGTAGGAGATGGTTCTTTGCGAGGCCCGATAGAAATTGAGCAACCTGGCGTAGAGGGTGCCGGTCACGATCAAGCCGGCTAAAAGATAGTGAAAGCCCGGCAGATCCTGATGGAACAGCCATGCAATGATCTGCTTGCCGAACAGGACCACCAGCAGAGCGGTGACCAGAGCAAACGCCACGGTTCCGAAAAAAAAGGTCGAATAATAGACCGACTGCCCGGCCGAATCCTCCGGCTGATTGTACTCGCGATAAAAGCGCACCGTCGACTCGGCGAGTCCTGCCCGGGAAAAGGCGAGAAAAATCCACAGGGTGACCGAGAAGACGCTCATCACACCGTAATCGTTCTGCGTCAACGCCCGGGTCAAAATCGGAAATGAGACAAAACTCGCCGAGAACGCCAGCAATTCTCCCACCGCATAGTTTGAAGAATGACGGAGAAATTTTTTAAGATGCACATCCATTCAGGACTCATATCGCAATAGGGTCAGAGGAGCGGCGATCCGCTCAGTCATGGCGAGTGCCGCCATCAGGATTTGAATCAGTTCCCCAGAACAGCTTCACCAGGTGACGGCGCAGTCGCGCACGGTTTTCCTGGTAGTGACGCGAGGTGAACCAGTCCGCGCCGGGTTCAATCTCCATATCCGGAGGCTGCTGCACTTTCCAGCTCTCTTTGGCTTTTTCCATGAACTTGTCGGTGCTGCCGATCACCCGGGCCGGAACGCCCATGGCGATGCTGTTGGCGGGAATATCGCTCACGACCACCGAGCCGGCGCCGATGATGGTGTTGGCGCCGATGTGAATGTTGGGCAGCAGGATCACATTCTGGCTGATGACGCAATTATCGCCGATGACGATAGGCCCGAAGAGCTGTATGTTGGGATCTTGATCCCGGCAGACCCACACCGCTCCATTGTGGTTGATGAACTGAACATGGTTCGCGATGGTGACATGATTGCCGATCTTGACCAGATAGGGCTCCTGCCCGAGATTGTCCGGAATGATCGAGCACCCTTCACCGATCTGCGCGCCCTGTTTGCGGAAAAACTCGGCTTTGCTGAACCGGTCATAGGAGGCGATCGCCTTGAGATAGCGCATCCGCCGGTATTTGTCCCGCAACCGCTGCCAGATTCCGGAAGCCATTTACCTGTTCTCCGCGGCCAGAAGCCGGTGCAAGGCTTGGGTCATCCTTTCATACCCGGCGAAATTGGGATGCACCCCGTCGTCCGTGTATTGGGGTTGTAAAAAGCCTTTAGCGTCGCTCAACGGGCTCGCCAAATCAAGCACGGTCAGCTGATTCGCCGCCGCATACTCCACAAGCCAACGGTTGAAAGCTTGAATGGTATGATTGATCGCTCTCTGCTTTTGAGCGTCATAGCGTTCGGTGACTGGAATCACGGTGGCCACCACAGTCCGAATGCCGTTGGCGCGGGCCAGCGCGGTCATCATCTTGACATTGTCCTGGCTGATGGAAAAGGGCACCTGATGAGCAAAGTTCATTTCACAGAGTTTAATGACCACCATTTTGGGATGCAGGTCGATGACATCGTGTTGAAAACGCAGCAGCAGTTGGCTGGCGAATTGCCCGTCAATCCCCTTATTGACGATCCGGTGTCCAGTCAATTGCCGGGCCGGATCCCAGTGGGCGGTGATCGAAGCGCCGAGCAGGACCACATCCACGCCCTCCGCCGGCTGGTCCGCCGATTGCGGCCGAGCATGAAATTCCGATGTCCATTCATGCGACTGCGCCCAGGCCAGGATCATCTTTTTGCGATAATCATACGCCTTGTAGAGCGCAAACACGCCGACCAGATTTCCCAGCAGGGACAGAATCAAGAGATACGGCAATGCTTTTGACATAATTTGTCATCCTTTCATGCCTTAGGCACGGACTTGGCTATCCACAGAAAACACCCCCGCAGCGGCAGAGTCCGCGGT
>JAKJDB010000486.1 GCA_022706175.1 Candidatus Zhuqueibacterota bacterium
ACGCCCGACACCGCCGGTGGACTGGCAGCAGCAGGTTTGGGTTCCGACGCTCAAGTGCGAACTGGCGTCGCCCGCGGGCCTGGCGATACCGGCAACGAGCGTTCATAAAGTCCGCATGCGAGTCCTAAATTTGTCTCCGGAAACGGATGGGACGGTCTTTTGGCGCACGGCAGATAAACCGGATGTGGATGCCGGTCCTGTGCGGTTTTCAATGAAGCCGGATTGTAAGGAGTGGCAGGACGTTGTTTGCCACATCGATGACCGCTGGCAGGGCGTGATTGATCAGATTCGCATCCGGCCGGCGAGTTTCTGGTGGCGTGGCGACCTGTGGATCGATTGGATTGCCATTACTGATGGCGACGTCAAAGCGACACCGCTGCGTCCCGATCTCTGCAGCGACGCCGTCGTTCCGTGGATTGCCATCCCCGGGCTTGCGCAAAAGGATTTTCAGGATGCCTTTAAGGTGTTGGACGAATGCCTGGTGGTCGATGTCCCATTGCGGGGATTTAATTATCCGTTTCTGGCGCCGGGCGGCGCCTACGGGGAAAACTGGTGGCAGTTGGATGGCAGTCTGAACATCGCCGGCGCCAAATGGGTCAACCAAAAATTTGTCGACGATGTCATGCGGGGATTTATTGAGGTTCAGGCGCAAAATCCCGATGGCCGCATCGATCTCGAGGGCAAGTCGCCGTCTCGAGGTCAGGTGGCCGACGTCAGCAGCATTCCTCGCTACTTTGAAGCAGCGTACGACGTGGCGCGCCGCACTGGAGAGGCGCCCCTGCGAGAGCGGATCCGAAAATCCATGATGAGCTATCTGGACTATTGGTTCTCGCCGGCGAAGCAGGATCCGCAAACCGGATTGATCAAAGCGCTTTTTGAAGAGACGTTCGGGCATTATCATAAAGATCCGGATGAAGTAACCCCCGTCGATCTGAATGTCGCTGTCGCCGTTGGCTGCTACAATGTAAGTGTGCTCTCGGAAAAAATGGACGCGTGGCCCGATGCCGGCTTGTATCGGGCTAAATTCAATCAGCTGAGAGAGAGCATCAACCGCTACTTGTGGAACGAGGAAACCGGCGGCTATTACAATTACAATCTTTCTCACGGCGCGCAGATACCCCGATTGCTCTGCACGACCTTTGATCCATTGCGACTGGGCATTGCGCCGGCCGAGCGAATCGGAAAACTGATACCGTCCCTGCTGAATCCGGCGCTCTTTAATTGGGGCACACGACCGGTGACCAGCATCGCCATGACGGAGCCGGATTATGTCGAAGCGGCGGGTCCGTACGATGGCCGCGCCTGGTTCGGGGACATCTGGACCATGCGTAATCTGCCGATCATCGCCGGGCTGGAGGATGCCGGCCGCCACGATCTGGCGGCAGAACTCAATTGGTCGACGATTACGACGTTCCATGCCAACTATAGTGAATATGCCGTGCCCAGTACAGGTTTCGGCGAGGGCGTACAGCGCTACGGGTGGACGGCTTCGCAGTACATTCAGGCGATCATCGAGCATCTGTTCGGCGTGGATTATGATCGTCTGGATGCCCGGCTGCGTGTGTGTCCGCATATTCCGCAGGCGCTGATCGGCCACGAAATTACCATTCGCAATCTGATCATTCCGACGGGTATGGATACCCGGCTGGATGTGACCGTGACGCAGACAGCGCCGGGACAGGCGACGATATTTGTCAACGTAAAAGGTCAGTTGCCACAGAAGCATCTGGTGGAGATTTTCCTGCCAAAACCGGAGCAACAGAAAATAATTGCTCGCGATGGCAAGGGCAAAAAAATAACGGTCATAACAGAAGCATCAGGAGTGTCCAACATGACCGGTGTGCGACAGACGCTGAAGAAACAAAATGAGGTCCGGTTCGAGCTTTCAAATGGGAAATGAATGGTGTGACCGTTCAGGGTTCACGATTAATGACACGCTTTTTAATCTCCTTTTTAATTGACGGTAAATGGAAAAGCCTTCGGTTGGATACCAGTATGTTCTTCATGGAAGCGTTATTCATGGTCTGTTCAAAACAGAGGAAAGTGGGACGAGCTTGATTACCTAGCAAAGGGTAATAATGCTTGATTTTCAGGCCTTGATTGGCTTATATTCCAGCGACAGGGGAACCCGAGGATCGTCCGCAATGACCAAAAGTTTGGAATATTCCACTTGAAATCGACTCGCTAATTCTTGAGGTTTAGCTGTTTGATATAATTAGGATTAAAGCGTTAATAAAAATTCAGCGTTGGGCAGTACTAGGGTGAAGTTTAAAAAAAGTGATCTTTGCCAGGGACGCGATAGGACTTTCAGAGCCGCATCGATGGTAAAAAAATCAAAAGAGATCGATCCTGTTGAACGAACGCAGCAGTCCATCGGTGCGTTGTTGTCGCGCTCTGTGAACGTGATTTTCACCAACCTGATGCCTGTTTATGGAATCGTGCGTTATGGTTGGGACGGTTTTATCGTTATTCTGCTTTTTATCGCTGAAGCGATCGTGGTCTTTTTCACCGATGTGATCAAGTACATCTTGCAGCCGAAGAAGAAATCCCGCGGCATACTATTCTTCGAATTTGTATTTATCTTTTTTTTCGGCTTTTTCGCCATCCTCCTCTTTGGCCGGGAAGCCTCCAGTGATAATCTTTTCACCACCGTCCGTACGGCGTTTCAAGCAGCCGGCTCTTTGCCGCTCTGGCCGATCATCGGAATTTTAATAATGCGCTTATTGCGCGCTGGACAAGAGGTCGTCTCTGCCGGTTTTTTTAGCGGCAACGGTTCACGGCCGCTCGTTTTTAACGGCGGCGGTTGGATGTTATTGCTGTTTTTTCTGGTCATGCTGGGACCGTTTATTGCTGATAAAAGCCCCAATCCGACGGCCGGCGTCATTGCGCTGGTGGTACTGAAAACTTTGGGCGAGTTGTTTGAGGTATGGGCGCCGCGCATGAACGCCGCAATGTCAGCTTCGGCATCCAGGCGAAATAAAAAGAAAGCAGAAAAGATAGAAAAGGAGAAAATGGACAAACACGAAGATCCAAGCCGGTGATGATGAAACCGATTTGGTATCAAAAACGAGCATTGTCTTGCTCTGTTTCTACGAGTTGTGGCTGTAAAAAGTATATTCTCAGAGGCTTTTCATAGTGAAACGCGGTCTGCCCAGCAAACCTGTCAGATACTCTCATGGCTCCTTGGCAAATTTTTTACTTTACCCTTGCACATTTCCCCAATATAGTATATACTAAATAAAGCACATGGCTTGAAGGGGATGGCCATTAATGGACTGAAGGTATGATCAATCAATCCGAGGAGAGATGAATCATACTTTTTTTTGTGGCAGG
>JAKJDB010000487.1 GCA_022706175.1 Candidatus Zhuqueibacterota bacterium
GACATGCCGATATCGGAGTGGCTTGCGGCAAAAATGCGGCGGTTCTTTTTCGTCGCGGCAAAATAGTGCGCAAGATTAAAGCGGATGAAATCGCAGATGAACTGGTTCATGAAGCCCTGCATCTGCATGATGATCCGCAAAAGGCCGGCGAATGAGGTACGACTGCGTAGGAATGGGCATTACGGTGTTGGACGAACTGGTTGTGGTGGATGCCTTTCCTCAGCCCAATAGCAAGGGCCGCGCCAAGGCCATCATACGGCAGGGGGGAGGGCCGGTACCCACAGCCCTGGCCACATTGGCCCGGCTGGGTAAAAAATGTGCCTTGGTAACGGCTCTGGGCATGGATTCCCATGGCCGTTTTTTATGCCGGGAACTGGAACAATTCGGGATTGAGACCAGTTATGTAACATATTTACCATCTGTTGGCACGCCAAGAGCCATCATCCTGGTCGATCAAAGCAAAGGGGAACGTACCGTCCTACTGGCGCAGGATGCAGCTTGCACTCTCGAACAGCGGTTTGAGCCTGGGCAGTTGCTTGACCAGTGCCGTATCCTTCACGTGGATGGACACTATCCTGATGCACAGATCCAGGCGGCAAGAAGAGTGCATAGCCAGGGCGGTCTGGTGTCTCTGGATATAGGCAGCAATCGCCCCGTGCCGAATGCTCTTTTACAATATATCGACATTCTCGTTGTGAGCGAATCGTATCAACAGGATGGGATTGTTGCGAGCGATCCAGTAAGAAGCTTGAAAAATCTCGCAAAACATCACTTTAAGCTGATAGGCATAACCTGCGGGATCAAGGGCAGTTATCTTTATTTCAACAATAAAATACATTATGAGCCGGCATTCAAAGTGACAACCGTGGACAGCACCGGCGCCGGAGATGTATATCATGGGGCTTTGCTGTACGGATTTATGCAGGGATTTACTGTAGAACAGATGGCACGCTTCGCTGCCGCGGCTGCAGCGAGAAAATGCGGACAAGTAGGGGGAAAGGCCGGCATACCTGATCTGCAGCAAATCAGCCAATTTCTTCAGGACCATAACTCGAACAGTGATTTTTTATCATGACCTCTATAAGGAGCCTGTTATGACGGTTAAACGAATGACCGTGACGACATTTATGCTGTTAGCTTCGATCTGCGTGCTGCACGCTCAAACAGATCAGACGAAAAAGTATATTAAAAACGACCAAGCCATGATCGCTAATGCGGCTAAAGATGGGCAGACCATCGGCGTGCTGGGCAAAGGCACGGAGCTGGTGGTACTGGAAGAGACGCCGACCATGGCCAAGATTCAGGTGACCGCCTGGGTCATCAAATCCGAGCTTACGCCGCTGCGACCGTTGCGTGCGCTTCACCTCGCGGTCAAGACCAGAACCGAGGCTGACTCCATTCTAGCGGTGCTGAAAGCAGGAGGGGATTTTGTCCAACTGGCGCAAAGCAAATCCATCCTTGCCAATGCGGCCAAAGGCGGGGATCTCGGCTACTTTAACGCCGGCGATTTTGATCCCAAGATAGAAACGGCCATTTCCCGCCTCGATATCAATCAGCTCAGCGACGTCATTGAAACCTCGTTCGGCTTTAACATCTTTAAAAGAATTCAGTGATCGCCTGATTCGAGCGCATTGCCATGGCCGGTCGCACGCTGCTCGCCATCCCCGTCTACAACGAAGCCGTTCACCTGCCGCGGGTTCTGGCCGGCGTTCTGCAGATTATGGATGCCCAGGATGTGCTGGTTATTGACGACGGCTCCACGGATGGAACTCTGGCCGCCATCAAACATCTGGGCCTGACCACACTGCGTCATGAACGGAATGAGGGCAAGGGCGTATCTCTGAGGCAGGCCTTGCGTTACGCCAGGGAGAAAGAATACGCTTGGCTGCTGTGCATGGATGGAGACGGGCAGCACGATCCTGCGGATGTGCCGCGTTTTCTTCAGCTCATGGCCAGAGATCAAGCCGATGTGTTTCTCGGTGACCGCATGCATAGAACTGGGCACATGCCTTTGCCGCGTCAATGGAGCAACCGGCTTTCTTCGCTGATCCTGTCGCTGCTGATCAACAACGGCCGGCGTCTTACCGACACTCAGTGCGGTTTCAGAGCGCTGCGCGTCTCATCGATGCAGGAGGCCTGGTTTTGCGAAAGGGGCTTTCAATTCGAATCAGAGGTACTGTTGGTGATGGGGCGCAGGGGCTGCCGGATCGAGCAAGTCCCCATTCAAACCTGTTACGCTCAGGAGGAGAGCAGCATCAATCCGTTGGCCGACACCCTGCGCTTCCTTAAGCTTGTTTTCAAAAGCCTGTGGTAACAGGGTTCGCAATTTTTTTCTTGTTTTGATTCAGCAAAATGTGTACATTATTCACTCAAACGGGGCGTAGCGCAGTCCGGCTTAGCGCGCCTGCTTCGGGAGCAGGAGGCCGGTGGTTCGAATCCACTCGCCCCGACTTTGAAAGGCTGACAGAGATTCTCTGCCAGCCTTTTTTTATTTTACGTAACAAGCAAAAAATAACAGCCTTTGACGCCTAGCGCAGCCGAGGTTGTTGCTTTTTAGCAATTTCTTTTGTACATTATAATTTACAATCAAAGAACGATTAAGGTAGGATGGACTTATGGCCCCAGAGTACGATGCGAGCGGGATTGAAAAAAAATGGCAGCAGCGCTGGGAAACGAGCAAGCTGTACAAGACCGATCTGGACAAAACCGACAAAAAGGTGTATTGTCTGGTGATGTTCATCTACCCATCCGGAGACCGAATGCATATCGGCCACTGGTACAATTATGCGCCCACGGACAGTTGGGCGCGTTTCAAGCGAATGCAGGGTTATCATGTGTTCGAACCCATCGGCTACGATGCATTCGGGCTGCCGGCGGAAAATTATGCGATTAAAAAAGGCGTTCACCCGGCGGTCAGCACCAACCAAAACATTCGCTTGATCCGCGAACAGCTCAAAGCCATGGGCGCCATGTATGACTGGGACTGTGAGATCAACACCAGCGATCCGAGCTATTATAAATGGACGCAATGGCTTTTTCTGCAATTATATAAAAAGGGGTTGGCTTACCGTAAAAAGGCCTCGGCCAACTGGTGCCCAAGCTGCAAAACCGTGCTGGCCAACGAACAGGTGATCGATGGCCGGTGCGAACGATGCGATTCAGAGGTATTGACCAGGGATCTGGAACAGTGGTTTTTCAAGATCACCGATTATGCGGAACGGCTGCTGGAAGGACATCAGCGCATCCAATGGCCGGAAAAGACTCTCACCATGCAGAGGAACTGGATCGGTAAGAGCGTGGGCGCACGCATCCAATTCCCGGTGCAGGGCA
>JAKJDB010000488.1 GCA_022706175.1 Candidatus Zhuqueibacterota bacterium
GTCACGCCATAATCGGATATGAACTCGCCCAAAGCCTGCAGTTGAAACCGCAGGATTCCATCACCCTGCTGGGTCATACTTTTACCGTGCAGAGCTGCAATGAAGAGCGCGGCACCAAAGACGATATATCCATCTGGATCGATTTAAAGCAAGCGCAACAATTGCTGAAAAAGCCGGATCAGATCAACGCCATTCTGGCTCTGAAATGCCACTGTCATGGAAATGACATCGATCTGGTGCGCCGGGATATCGCCGCGATCTTGCCGGGCGTACGCGTCGTCGAACAGGCCGGCAAGGTGGTGACGCGGGCGGAGGCGAGGGACCGCGCCAAACAGGAGGCAGCCGCCTCGCTGGCGGCCGAGATCGCCAATAGAAAAAAACTGCGTTCTGAACTGGAGCGGTCTTCCTCATTGCTCACGCCGCTGGTTTTTCTGGTCAGTGCGATCTGGCTGGGGCTGCTGTTTTTTGTCAACGTTCGGGACCGCCGCAGCGAGATCGGCTTGCTGCGCGCCTGCGGCGCTTCAGATCGCAAGGTGATGTCGCTGTTTCTAATCAAGGCGCTGATCATGGGCCTCCTTGGAGCGCTGATCGGCTATCTGCTGGGCGCCGTGATCGCGGTGATGAAAAATCCTGACGGCCGGTTCATCGACATCGCAAATATCCCTTTCTTTGGTCTGGCTATGATTACGGCCCTGTTGCTGTCGCTGATCGCAAGCTGGATTCCGGCCTTTTATGCAGCGCGTCAGGATCCCGCCCTGATTCTGCGGGAGGAGTGACGTTATGCTGCAACTGCAAAAGATCAGCAAGATCTATTGGAAATACGGGCAACGCATCATCGCTCTGCCGCCAGTGGACCTGACCGTCGGGCAGGGTGAATTCATCGCCGTACAGGGTGCGAGTGGAAGCGGCAAAACCACGCTGCTGCTCATTGCCGGAGGATTGCTGCATCCGGATTCCGGACACGTGCTGGCGCAGGGCAAAGACCTGTATCACATGGAGGGCGGCGACCGGGCGCGTTGGCGATCGCGGACCATCGGGTTTGTCTTTCAGCAGTATCATCTGTTGCCCTACTTGTCGGTGTTGGACAACGTGATGGTTCCGCAGATGGCTGCAGAGGTCGACGGCCTTCAGCAACGCGCGGTGGATCTGATCCACCACTTCGGCCTGGCGCTGCGACAGTCCCATCTTCCTTCTGAGTTGAGCGCCGGTGAAAAGCAGCGGGTCGCTTTAGCGCGAGCCTTGCTGCTCAAGCCGGAAATCATTCTGGCCGATGAAATCACCGGCAATCTGGATGCGCATAACGCCGGAATCGTTCTGCGCTCTCTGCACGAATTTGTCGAACAGGGCGGCTCTGTAGTGCTCGCCACCCATGATGCCGGAGCCGCCGCTCAGGCACATCGCATTCTTTCGCTCTCCATGGATAACATGATCGGAATAGAATGAAACCTCGTTTTCGTCTAAGGACTTTTTGCCTCAGCCTTTTTTGGTTTTCAAGCCTGTTCGCCGCCGATTGGCCCATGTGGCGGTATGATGCGGGCCGCAGCGCGGCGTCGCCAGAAGAACTGGCTGCACACCTGTATCCGCAATGGTCGCGCGCATATGCGCCCAGGGTGCCTGTTTGGGATGATACCCTCAATCAGGATCTCATGCCTCTGGATCGTGTGTTCGAGCCCATCGTGCTTGGCCAACGGCTGTATGTCGGTTTCAACGATCAGGATAAATTGGTGGCTCTGGACCTGAACAACGGAGCTGAATTGTGGTCCTTCTATGCCGACGGTCCCATTCGTCTGCCTCCGGCGGGTCATCAGGGCCGAATATATTTCACCAGCGATGACGGATATCTTTATTGCCTTTCCGCCGTAACGGGCGAGCTGCTGTGGAAATTTCGCGGTGGACCGTCCAATCGGATGAATCTTGGCAACAAACGGATGATTTCCAGTTGGCCGGCGCGCGGCGGTCTGGTGATTCAGGACAATGTCCTTTACTTTGCTGCAGGCATATGGCCCTTCATGGGCATTTTTATGTACGCGCTGGAACCGGAGACCGGCAGGGAGATTTGGCGCAACGACGGCAGCGGCGCGCAATATACGATTCAGCCGCATAACTCGCCTGCCTTTGCCGGCGTTGCGCCGCAAGGGAGTATGGCGATCAGCGGCGACCGCCTGCTAGTGCCAAACGGCCGCTCGGTGCCAGCCTGTTTTGATCGCATCACAGGCGAACTGCTTTATTATCGGCTGGCCAACTTTAACAAGACCGGCGGTGCTTTCGTTTGCGCCACGGATCAGCTTTTTTTCAACCATTACCGCGATCGCGGCACCGATCTCTACGACGTCCATAACGGAGATATGGTGGCGAGAAATCTAGGAAAATATCCCGTGCTCTGCGGCCATGTTTTCTACATGTCCGGCGATTCCATCGTGGTGAGACATGCAAATAACCCGAAGCAGATTCGGCACACTCTGCATGTGGATGCTTCCGGCGATCTGATTAAATCCGGATCGCGGCTTTATGCGGGCGGCGCCGGAAAAATCACCGCGCTTTCCATCCAACCAGACGGCGGTTTGATGGTAGATTGGGTCGAGCGAATTGATGGTACAGTCGGCCGTCTGCTTTCCGCATCGGGCAGGCTGGTGGCTGTCACGCAGGAGGGCAAGCTATTCGTCTTTGGCGATAAACCGCGCAACCCTTTGATCAGGCAGGAAAAGCGTAAAAACTGGACTCCGGGTCGCAAAGCCCTGGAACAGGTATCCGCAATAATGAGTACCGTTGATCGTCCGTCTGGGTATGCGTTGATCTCCGGCTTGCAGGATAAAGAGTTGCTGGCAGCTCTGGTCCAAGCCACAGAGTACACTCTGATCGCCATCGACGCGGATGCCGAACGCATCGCCTCTTTGCGCACATTATTCACTGAAAGGGGATATCCTTCCTCCCGGATCCATTTTCTTCAGGCATCGACCACGAGCTTGAACATGACCCCATATTTTGCCTCACTGATTGTGGTGAACAACCCGGAGAAATGGCTCGAGGCGCCCGCAGGCATGGATAAACTGTTCTCCTTTCTTCGGCCTTTCGATGGAAGGCTGTGGATGCCGAAGAAAGGGGATCCCGCGGCAAGACTGTTGCACCACCTGCAGGCGCGTCGGGACGCTGGACTGACCATACAGGCTATGGACAACGGCCTGATGGTGGAACGGAAAGGGCCGCTGCCCGGAACCAGCAACTGGACGCATCAATACGGCAATATCTCCAACACAGTTAAATCAGACGATGAACAGGTAAAACTGCCTTTGGGATTGCTCTGGTTCGGCGGTATCAGCAATCT
>JAKJDB010000489.1 GCA_022706175.1 Candidatus Zhuqueibacterota bacterium
TGTTGCGTACAGCCTGGGATCAGTCTTTTCCGTACAACGACAAGTGTCCGGTATTTTCCAAAGGTGGTTCAAATCAACACGCCTATGCCGGTTGTGCGGCGATAGCGGCCGCGCAAATCATGCGCTATTGGTGTTGGCCTCCTTATCGTAATGACGTTGACTTGAAATTTCAACCCTATGATTGGCCGAATATGGTCGATTGGTGCAAGTATAGTGTGAATCTGAAACAATGGCAGGATGAAAAAGGTCAGCTGCTCACACAGAAAAAAATCACCGCCATGGCCCGATTATGTTATGAAACCGGCGCCGCGGCCGGAACCCGGTACGGCTGCGATAAATCTTCCGCCTGGATAGCCGATCAGCCCGGCCGGGATATGCTGGACGGTTTGCGGACGGAATTTTTTTATGATTCGAATATGGCCTTCAAATGTCACAATGTGATGGAACCGATCGATTGGTTCGCACTCATCAAAAAGGAGATCAATGAAAATCGGCCTGTTTTGTACGCCGTGCAGAATGCGGCGACCGGTGGGCATTGCCTGGTCATCGATGGTTGGCAAGAGATAGGCGAAACGCCCATACGCATGTATCATGTCAATGTAGGCCAGGGGCCCTATGACGTAAACGTATGGTGTACGATCGATTCGGTGCCCTACAGCCGTTATTATGATTCGGAAACCATGGTCATCGGCATCAAGCCGATCTGCAGTCTGGGCGCCACGCTCGCCGGTCAGTATACCGCCGGTTCATTTCCTTTTTTCTATGTAGATCAAAACGCGAGCGGCGAAAATGCGGATTTTGCCGCCGGATTGACCGTGCAATTTCTTGCCGGAACCAAAGTCGTCTGCCTGGGCAACGCGGACGCCCGCATAACCTGGTCGAGCAGTGACCACGCAAAAACCGTTTTGTATTCAAAGGGCAATATCCGCCAGGGCATCAAACTTGCCGGTGGTAAAATTGTGCTACGCCATAAGGGCGGCATTCGATTTCCAAGGTGATTCTGATGAATAGAGTCGTATTGGCAATAATGGTTTTGGGCGCATCATTCCATGCCGGTCGCCTTTCAGCGCAATGCCGGTTGAAGATAAATTCATTTTGCGGGGGCTATGTGATGGCAACCACGGCGGCGGGTCGGATCACGGCGGGTTTGCCGCTCTACCGGCATCAAAATGTAAAAATGGAATCGAACACAACCCTTCTTGAATTCGCTGAAAGAAAGGAGGACTGTTTTACTTTTTTCCTGGCACAGAATTATCCCAATCCATTTAATCCGACGACGACCATCGAATTCTCCTTGCCCTTCCGAGATCGAATTTCATTGAAAATTTTCAATTTTCTGGGTGATCAGGTGGCGGTACTGCTGGATGATCAAAGAGCGGCAGGGAATCATAGAGTGCGCTGGAACGCCGCCCATTTCGCCAACGGAGTTTATTTTTATATTTTGCAAACCACCCATGAGCGACAGGTTCGCAAAGCTATATTAATGAAATAATTCCTCTCGAACATCTATCAGCGAGTCGTGATGAATGTACAAAATCCTCTGAATGTCCCACAGCTCATTTAACGCTTCTCCACAACAAGTTTTGCCAGACGACCGCGGGCCTGCTCATAGGCAAGCGGATCATGGCTCCATTGCTGGAACGAGACGGCCACGCTGGCGACGATGCGATCCACCTCTGCCCGCTTGCCCTTTGCGGCCGCCAGGGCCATGTACTCATAATCCTCTGCCGCTTCCCGGAACAGCTTGAGCCGAACGGACGGCACAAAACCATCCACGCCGGCGGGCGCACCGGGATACAACATCACTCCCTCTCCCCAGAAATAGTCACGATAGGTCGGCGCTTCCCACACCTCCTGCAAAGAGCGGTGGCCTCTATAGGCCACGCTGGACCAGTATAAAAATCCGCTGATGTGCAAATTCCAACTGATCCACAGGGGCGCGCGAAAATGAACCGGCTCCATGTCGATCTGCCACCACGGCGTAGCCTCAGGACCTTGACAGAGTGCGGTGTAACTCCACAGCTGTTCGCCTTTGGCCAGCCTTTGCTGAGCACTGACATCATCCCACAGCCCCCACAGCGGACACCAGATATCCACCGCGCCGTACAGGTCGCCCCAGTCAGCCCGGCTGGGGATGGTCTGTTCCGTGCATAATCGCGCGAGCCCTGAATCAGCAGAGTGAATCAGCGCCCCTTGCCTGCGCACCTTATCATACTCGTCGGCATCGTTGGGCTCATCCTCCAGATAGACATAAGCCATATGCAAATATCCCAAATCGCGCAACCAGCCGGCAATCGCTGCCAGATAGGCACGGCACTTTTCAGGTTCCTCCTCGTACCGCAAGGGCACATCCAGCGCGTTGAAATGGTCTTGCTCTACCAGCCGCCGAATCCGTTCGCTCTCACCTTGATCGAGGAGCCCACGCCTTGCATCCCATTGCGGCCAAACCGAAGCAGGGGTCGCAGGCACCGCGCGATGCTTCAGCAGCGTTTGATTGAACAACTGCTCCATCGCATGAAACTCTTTCGTGTCCGGTTGCAGGCCCATCAGTTCAGCCGCCTCGCGGTAAAAGGGCCCAAAGTGCGAGCGCAGGGCGATGTCCTGAGGCAGAGCAAAATCCCACACGGTCAGTTTTATCGGCACGGTCTCCAGCTGAACGCCGTTGGACCAGACAACCGCTGTGCCCGTATAGAGGCCCGGCGCTGTTCCCGGCGGCACGTACAGATCGCACCACACCTCTGCGTTCTGTTCCGGGTCCACGGAGAACGGCGCCGCGATATAGCGCACCTCACTCTTGTGCTGCACAGGTTGAAAGGGGATCAGAGCATCCGGATACCAGCCGGCGGGATTCTTGGCGCCGGGGCTCGGCTGTGCAATATGCAGGTAATGGGCGCGGAAGAGCTTAATATTCTCTTCCGAGATATCGGCTTGGTCCGAGGCGAGTCGGCCTACAGTCACATTCACGTTCCTTAGCGGACGCGTGCCTGCATGAATGATCAGACGAAAGGGCTCGTATTCGTTGGCAGCGGCTTGAATGTTCACCTCCTTGCTTGGACCTGGAGCCGTATCGCGCAGGACCCGCTGCCAGGGCGATGCCACCCACACAATCGCCTGGTTCTGGGTGCAGGAGAGCAGAATGGCGAAAAGAGCCAACAGCCCTTTTCGGCTATCGACGAACATCGCATGGCCGGGGATGCAAAACCGGGCAAAAAACCTGTGTCTATTCATTCCATTCCTCATCAGCTGTGCGGTCTCTTTTTCAGCGGATTCATCCGGTAGGATCAGAGCCCGCCCGGATCTACAGGCGGTTCTGCCGAGTGT
>JAKJDB010000490.1 GCA_022706175.1 Candidatus Zhuqueibacterota bacterium
AAAATAGGCGGGTACGGCGCCGAAATTATGGAACGGCCTCTCATTGGAAAAACTTTCACCGACCGTGTACCCTTTGTTCTCCATAGCGGTCATTTTTTGCCAGCGCAGCTTGATCAGTTCGAGGGTTCGGTCATCCCACAGAGCGGTATCCATGGAAAACAGCAGTTTGAGCAGCCAGAAATGAGTGTAGGTGAACAGGGCCTGAGAGGCCTGCTGATAATGGTCGAGCAGTCCCTGCAGCACGAGGGGCTGTCTCTCCTGCGGCACGATGCCACGGTCAAGAGGGATGAGCGCAGAGTGCCAGGAAGGCGGATGTTCGGTGGAACCGTTATAGGTCTGCTGCTGTGGATTCCACAGTAAGGCATTAAAAGAGCGACTCAAATCATCCGCCGCTTGTTGGTACAGAGAACTCCGGCGTTTATCTTTGACGCATCGGGCCAGAAAGGCGGCATCGAGCAGTGCACGATAGACAAAGGCGTTGACCGTCGCGCCCTCGCACACGGTGTAACAGAGGGGATTATCGATGATGACGAATTCGCGGGCGCGAACCAGTCCTGAGGCCGTGCGATGATCCAGGAACCATTGCATCTGGCCGGTGAGCGCCGGCCACATCTCCCGGAGAAACGCCTGATCGCCGCTGATTTGGTAATAGTCGCGCAACGCCTGAACCCAGAGGCAGGCATAGTCCTCGATGTACCAGTGGATGTCATGGCGATCCGAAGGATGATGCGCCTTCAGGCGACCGCTGGAATCCGCACTCTGGCTGATATCGCGAATTATTTTTCGAATCAGCCGCGGATCACTATGCAGCGAATCCGGGCCGCTGAAGGCGATGCGGGTAAGCGGCCATTCCAGAGTAGCGGCATCGCCCATCCATTCAGCCCGTTCCCAAACACAGTCCTGGTAACCATCTTCAGTCACCTGCTCCATCGTATAGATGGACTGATCCCACAGCCGGGTCAACACAGAATCATCGCAGGAGAAACGAGCCAGCCGGATAAAGGGATACGTTCGATTGAAAAAACGGACGGAATGAAAAACGAGTGAATCAGTGGCTTCGATCATCAGATCAGCGTCCGCGAGGCCGAAGGAATCATGCGTGCGTATGGTCTGCCTGCCGGCTCGAGTGATATAGGTAAAATCCCGAATGCGGATGGTGACGCCGGCAGCCGCTTCCACCTCCAGGGCCACAGTCAACAACAGGTTGCGGCTGAAAGAAGCCTGGATGCTTTTGCAGCGGACGGGCAACGCACAGGAAAGCTCGGCCTGGACCTCTTTTTCCGACAGCAAAGGGATCGAGCGCTCATGAAGAGGACCCCACTGATCGCCGGGAAGCGAACGAGCGCAGGGCCATAGGGAATCGTCGAACGCCAAGGCCAGAGGGTCGCCGGAATCTTGCTGCGCATCCACCGTCTCGATAAATCCCTCCCATTTGGACTTGGCCTGTTTGAACCGGGTATTTCCTGAACAGCGCACCGATGCATTCGAGTCGTAGAGTTGATCGTCGATCTGCAGCAAAAACGTCAGGCCGGGCGCATGGGCCATGCGCATGCCGTTGGATAGGCCGCCATATACCAGAAAGGCGAATGCGTTGTCGCCGGCAGCGAGATACGAGCTGATATCGATCCTGTCATACTCCGGCCGGCCGGGATCAAAGCGGCTTGGCCCCAGCAACACATAGTTGCCGTTGATGTACAAGGCGTAATAGGAATCGGCAAAAACATACGCGTCGGCGCGTGCGGGGACACGATCGAGACGGACGATTTTACGAAACACCGCACTGTGAACCGTATCGGCGCTCCAGATAAAGGAACGCTGCAGCTGCTCAGCAACCGATGCAGCAGTTGCGAGAGAAGTGTGGATAAGAAACGCAAAAAGGATTGCCTTCAACGCTTTCATAAGCTGGGTTTTCTCAATGCAGCAGACTCTTGGTGGATGAAAAAAATGGCATCGACTGGGGGCACTCTTGCAGCCGTTCCAGTTAGATTGCATACTGTTTGTTCAAACAGCCGGCTGACGGGTCAAGACGAAGGGCGTCCGGTGGAAGCCCGGACAACCAATTGAGTGGCCAGCCGAACCATCACGGGCTCCAGCGCCGTCTGCGACGGCTGCAGATAGGGCAACAGCAATTCCACCGATTTTTTGCCGATTTCCACGCGCGGCACATCCACGGTGGTCAAGGGCGGCGTGGTGAACGCGGAAATTTTGTCGTTATCGAATCCGGCTACAGCAATATCCTGCGGGACCTGCAGCCCCTCCTCTTTCAGCCGGATCATGGCGCCGATGGCCACTTCGTCGTTGACCGCAAAAACGGCGTCAGGACGTTGAGCCAGAGAGAGCAATCGCTCGACCGCCAGCACTCCGTTCTCCGCTAAAAAACCGCCGGGAACGATCAATCGCTCGTCGAGCGGCAGTCCGTGACGTCGGCACACATCGCGATAGGCTTGCAGTCGCTCCTGAACGCCGGTCACATCGACAGGGCCGGTGATATGGGCGATACGACGGAAACCCCGTTCGATCAGATGCTCCATCAACTGACAGGCGCCCTGATAAAAATCGATCATCACCTTGCTGGTCTCCAGACCGCTGCACACCCGGTCGAAAAAAACCAATGGAATGCCGGCATCCATAATGCTGCGAAAGGGCGTGTCGTTGACCGTGAATTGCGAAGTGGCGGCCAGCACGCCGGCCACCCGGTTGCGGATCAGCGCCGATATGTTTTTATTCTCCTGATCCACACTCTCGTTGGACTGACAGATCATCACCGAATAGCCATGCCGGTCCGCCTCATTGGTCACTTCACTGACGATGGAGGAAAAAAAGTCGTGCGACAGCTCGGGGACGATCACGCCGATCACGTTGCTTTTCTGGTTGCGGAGATTGGCCGCAAAGCTGTTGGGAATATAGTTCATCTCCTGCGCTGTGGCTAAAATGAGACGCCGCGTCTCTTCGTTGACATCCGGATGACCGCGCAACGCGCGCGACACGGTCGTATGATGCCGTTTCAGCTTGCGGGCAATATCCTTGATGGTGACGTTGGTCTTGCTTTTCATGCTCGATGGTTTCATGGCCATAATCGACTCCGAGACCATACAGTATCACTGGCAGACATAAAGCCACCGGTCCTGCAGCTGCGGCGTTAATACCAGGAGGAGCGAATGGCCGTCATAGGTAAATTCGACAGGAACCGTGCCTTTCTGGGCGCCCGGCTGGATGCGATAGATTTTTTTCGGCGCTGCTGAGAACGGCCATGGAATGGCCATTCGGCCGGACCCCTGTCCGCGGATCTGCAGCAAAGGCGTTTCAGGCAACGGAGGGGG
>JAKJDB010000491.1 GCA_022706175.1 Candidatus Zhuqueibacterota bacterium
TCGAGCATCATAGCCAGGTTTACGAGGGTACAGCGGAATGGGATGTGATTTCCAAGGACAACATGCAGATCGCGCCCGGCAACTACATCTATCATGTCGACGCTCCGGGCATCGGCACTAAAATCGGTCGCTTCATGGTGATCAAATAATATCTAAGGGATGAAGGTTTTACTATGAAATGGATCAGAGCTTTATCGCTGGCAGCCGTTCTCATGGCCTTCGGCACCGCTTCGGCTCAGTATTTTGTTTCTGCGTTCAAGACCGATGTGAGTAAAGTGGGCACCACTGCGTGCCCCTTTCTGACCATCGGAGTCGGCGCCAGGGCCAACGCCATGGGCGGTGCGTTCGCTTCGGTGGCGAACGATGTCACCGCTTTGTATTGGAATCCGGCTGGGTTGTCCGGCCTGCGCACCAACCAGATCGCCCTCATCCATTCCGAATGGATCGCCGATCTGAGCCACGATTTTCTCGGCGCCGCCTTCAGCCTGGGTAATTTGGGCGTTATCGGGGTGAGCCTGAACGCGCTGACCATGGATGACATCATCGTGCGTACGCCCGAATTGCCGGACGGCACCGGCGAGCGCGCCGGTTCATATGACCTGGCCCTCGGCCTTTCCTTTGCACGATCGCTCACCGACCGGCTCAGTCTGGGCGGTACTGCAAAATATGTCACCAGCCGGTTGTGGCATATGTCCTCGTCCACCATTGCTTTTGATTGCGGTGTGCTCTTTAGCGAGATTTTCAACTTTTTCCAGCTGGGCGCTTCGATCAGCAACGTCGGCGGCAAAATGCACTACAACGGCCGCGACACATTTGTTTACTATGATATGCTGCAGGATGAATACGGCAATAACGAGAAGATAGATGCCGATTTGAAAACCGGCGCCTTTAATCTGCCGGTCTATTTTCGCGCTGGACTGTCCACGGTGGTGAATCGCCACGGCGCATTGCCGCTGCTGTTGGCACTCGAATTTTGTGAACCGTCGGACAATGTCCGCAGCCTCAACGTCGGCGGCGAATGGTGCTTTCGCGACCGGATTTTTTTACGAGCCGGCTATAACAGCCTGCTGGAGGATGACACGGAACGCGGCCTGACCCTCGGCGGCGGGCTCAAGCTCAAGGTGCCCAAGTCGTCCATGCAGCTGGTTTTGGATTACAGCTATGAAGATTTCGGTGTTTTCCAAAATTCTCAAAAGCTGGCCCTGGCCATTGGATTCTAACAGCCGCAGGAGCAGGGCCGCTGTCAAAACCGGACCGGATTGTAAACGAAAGCGGAGATCAGGTGCAGGAAATGAACAGTCATCGCCATTCTTTTTTGCTTTGTTTGCTTCTGTTGACGGGCTGCTTGACGGTCTGTCAAAAAAAGGCGCAGTGCCCTGCGCGAGTGGTCGCAACGATCGACACGTTCAGTATCACCTGGCAGGATCTCGCCGAGCAGTACGAACGTGTACGTGGCGCAGGAACCTTTGAAGGGGCGAATCCAAAGGACCGCCGCCGAGTCCTGGAGGATATGATCAACGAGCAAGTCACCTTGATGGAAGCATATCGTTTAGGCCTGGACCGGAACGAGCAGGTGCTTGCCGTGGCGCGCGAAAAAGAGCGTGAGCTTTGCGCCAAAGCGCTGCGCAGCCATGAGGTCGATGAACCGTTTCTTTCCGAAGAGGTGTTGCAACGCTTTTATCACTGGTCCGACCGGGAGCTGGAGATCGCTTACATGAAGTTTTTTGCCGGCGAAACCTCGGCGGGCCGCGAACGCGCTCAGCAAAAAGCGGACAAGGTCTATCAGCAAGTGCTCTCAGGCGGATCGTTCAAAACCCTGGCCAGCCGTTTTTCCGAACACGACGCGGCCAAAGCAGACAGCGGCAAGATCGGCCGAATCGACTGCTTTTACCGCCCGACCGTTTTCTTTGAACAGGCCTATCCGCTGGCGGAGGGCGCTGCCTCCAGACCCTTTTTCCACGACCGTTCTCTTTGGATGGTGCAGGTGCTGAAAATAGTTCCACAAACACGGCCTCCTTTCAGCCAGATGCGGTCAGAGATCCTGGAGAAGGTACAGGAGTTGTACCAGGATTCCATACGAACCCGCACCATAAAGTTTAATCAGGCCGTGCTCGCCGAGTATCATTTTTCCCTGCAACCCCAGGCGATCGAATTTTTCTGCCGCCGCTGCGCCGGCATGAAAACCCGCGCAGACTCGGCCGGACTTTTCTCGGCGCAGGAGAAACGGCAAGCACTGGCCGATGTCGAAACCACGGATATCGGTGCGTTTTTTGCTAAAGTGGCTGCCCACTATTGGAGTTCGCTCGATGAGCCACGGGTTGTGGAGATGCTGTTGCGCGATTGGAACACCAGCCGCCTGGTAAAGCACAAAGCGATGCAACTGGGCTGGAACGAAAAAGCGGCGGTCAAACAGGACTACCGGAATTGGCTGGTCTACTATCTTAAAAAAATGGTGCTGCAGAGGCAGGTGGTCGATGCCATGGAGGTCTCTGAACCCGTGTTGAGACAGCTGTATGAACAGACGCGCTCCTCGCGCAAGCTGAAACGGATGGCCACGGTTCGGGAGATCTTTCGCAAGACACAGTCGGACGCGGAGAGGGTTTATCGGTTGGCCGTGCAGGGCGAGGATTTCGCCGCGCTGCAGGCCAAGTATTGTCAGAATGAGGAGAACAAGAACCATGGCATCGTCGGCCCTTTTCCACAGGGCATGAACGGCAAACTGGGCGAGTTGGCTTTTTCCGGCATGGCGATCGGCGCGATCAGCGCGCCGTTCAAATACCGCGGCGGCTATTCCATCATTCAACTGTTGTCCATCGATCCGGAGCGGGTTAAGTCCTTTGACGAGTGCCGGGAGGAAATCAAGGCCGAGTACATCCAGGCCCATTATCAGGAAAAGATTTCAGCATGGCAAGCAGAAGCCAGAAAAAACTATAAAATCCGTGTTCATGTCTAATGCATTTAGTCAGTTCTCACAGACCCATCAAGTTGTACCGGAGGAGGTGATCAAGCTAACCCGCGAGCGAAGAGGCCGGACCTGTAAAGGAGGTGATACTGGTCAGGAGCGGTTGTTTCTGCAGCTGTACCTTAATCAGGCGTTGTGTTGTAGCAAGTCTGAACCTCTAACCGTATGGAGGTAAGTAAGATGCGCTGGCAAACTCTTATGTGTATCGTGGTGACGTTGGTATGCGTACTGGCCTTGTCTGTTTCCGCCGGTCCGACACAGACCGACAAAAACAATCTGCAGTGGCAGAAGGCGTGGACGAGTCCGGACAGCGGGGAGGTGGAGGAGGACATACCGGTGCCGCGGCGAGGACACT
>JAKJDB010000492.1 GCA_022706175.1 Candidatus Zhuqueibacterota bacterium
CTCGCGGGCCAACCGTTTCCGCAGGGCGCGTGAACAGCGCCGCCTCGAAAAGGGCATCGTCCACGCCGAAGAGTAGAATAAAAAAATCGAACAGCCAGGGCCGCGTCGTAGCATGCGGCCCTTTTTTATCCCCTGTTGGCGGCTCGAGCGAATCGTCTTTGCCACGCATCTCACCCCGCCTCTGATCCGCAGCGCCCTTTTTTCCATTGACAACAAGAACCTCTTTTTCTATATTGATAACACATTCCACGAAGGCGCTGACCGCGGCGCCGTGCCCAGGGCAGCGAACGGCGCCACCCGCGGCAAACCCAAACCAGAGGATCCTTCCATGGATGCATTTTTTTTATCGCGGCTGCAATTCGCTCTCACCATCGGTTTTCACTACATCTTTCCTCCCCTGAGCATCGGCCTGGGAATTCTGCTGGTTCTCATGGAAGCCCGGTACATCAAAACCAGGGATGCGCTCTATCTCGATATGACCAAATTCTGGGCCAAGATTTTCGCCTTGACCTTCGCCCTGGGCGTAGCCAGCGGCATTGTCATGGAGTTCCAGTTCGGCACCAACTGGTCGATCTACTCCCGTTTTGTCGGCGATGTGTTCGGCAGCGCTTTGGCGGCTGAGGGTATTTTTGCCTTTTTCCTCGAATCGGGATTTCTCGCCATTTTGCTCTTCGGCTGGAATCGGGTAAAGCCAAAAGTGCATTTTTTCGCCACCTGCATGGTGGCGCTGGGCGCGCACTTTAGCGCCGTCTGGATCATTGTCGCCAACTCTTGGCAGCAGACGCCGGCCGGCCACCACATCGTCCAAGCCGGCGGCGTTGCGCGAGCAGAGATCGTTGATTTCTGGAGCCTGGTCTTCAACCCCTCTACCCTGGATCGTCTCAGCCATACTCTGGCCGGCGCGTGGCAAGCCGGCGCTTTTTTGGTACTGAGCGTAGCCGCCTATTATTCGCTGCGCAAGAAACATGATCGCTTCAGCGCCGCAGCGCTGAAGATCGCCCTGCCCATCGCCGTATTCTCCTCGCTGTTGCAGCTGTTCACCGGCCACCAAAGCGCCCAGGGAGTGGCTGAAACACAACCGGCAAAACTGGCGGCCTTTGAAGGCCACTATGAAGCCTGCGCTCCGGCGGATATGTATCTGTTCGGCTGGGTGGATGAAAAAGAGGAAAAAGTGCGCTTCGGCGTCAGGATCCCGGGCCTGCTCAGCTGGATGGTTCACGGCAGCTGCTCGACGCCGGTGACGGGCCTGAAGGCGATCGCGCCGCAGGACCGGCCGCCGGTGAACATCGTGTTCCAGACCTATCACCTGATGGTGATCATCGGCATGGGGCTGATCGCCCTATCCCTGGCTGCGCTTTTCTTTCACCTTCGCGGAACTCTGCGCAGGAAAAACTGGCTGCTGTGGATTTTAGTGTTCAGTGTGTTGGGACCGCAGGTGGCCAATCAAGTGGGATGGGCGTCGGCGGAGATCGGCCGTCAGCCCTGGATCGTCTATCAGCTGCTGAGAACCAGCGACGCCTGGTCGCCCAACGTCTCCACCGGCGAACTCTATTTTTCTCTGCTGCTGTTTTCCATCATCTATGCGCTGTTGCTGGCGCTCTTTCTCTATCTGCTTAACGATAAAATCCAAAAAGGACCCGGAAACACACCTAGCCTGGAGGGACATCGCGCATGAATGGGGCTCTGGATCTCAACACCGTGTGGTTTATTCTGGTGGGCGCGCTGTTTGCCGGCTATGCCATTTTAGATGGATTCGATCTCGGCGTCGGCGGATTGCACCTGCTCACCCGCGGCGACGAACACCGCCGTATTCTGATCAACGCCATCGCGCCGATCTGGGACGGCAATGAAGTGTGGCTGGTCACCGGCGGCGGCGCGCTCTTTGCCGCGTTCCCAAACGTCTATGCCACCGCTTTTTCAGGATTCTATATCGCCTTTATGCTGCTGCTCTTCTGCCTGATCTTCCGCGCCGTCTCCATCGAATTCCGCAGCAAGCAGCCCATGGCCTGGTGGCGGACCTTCTGGGACATCAGCTTCAGCGTCAGCAGCCTGGTTGCAGCCCTGCTGATCGGCGTCGCCCTCGGCAACATCGCCAGGGGAATCCCGCTCGACAGCCAAGGCGCCTTTCATGGATCTTTCTGGAGCCTGCTTCATCCCTACGCCCTGCTGGTGGGGGTGTGCACCGTGGTTCTGTTTCTCATGCACGGTTCGATCTTTCTGCTGATGAAAACCGAAGGCCCTCTGCAGGAACAGATCCGTTCATGGACCAAACCCGCGATCATCGCGTTCATAGGTTGCTCCCTGGCGCTCACGCTGTCCACCTTCCTGACCGTGCCGCATTTGACCGAGGCGTTTCTCAGCCGGCCGCTCCTCTATTTGGTCGCGATCATCCATCTGCTCGCGATCCTCAACATTCCGCGGGAGATGAAGCGAGGCCGCACGCTGCGCGCCTTCCTGTCAAGCGCTACGGTCCTGTCAACCCTGTTGCTGCTCTTTGGCGGCAGCTCGTACCCGCATCTGATTTACTCCCATCCGCTGGCGGCCAATAGTCTGACGATTTACAACGCCGCCTCGTCGACCAAAACACTGCGGATCATGCTGATCATCGCCGTGTGCGGACTCCCCCTGGTGCTTGCCTATACGACCAGCATCTATTGGATCTTTCGCGGCACGGTCAAGCTGGATGAACATAGCTATTGAGAGAAAGGACGTTCAGTGGAATTCCTGCCAAAGCCGGAGATCATATCGCTTGGGTGAGGCAGGAAGGGTTCGGGGCGGCCTCAGCGGACGATTGAGAGATCATTCCCCCATCACTTTAATGACAAGCCGTTTGCGGCGCCGGCCATCGAACTCGGCGTAATAGATCTGCTGCCAGGGCCCCAGGTCCAGGCGGCCGTTGGTGATCGGTACGATCACCTGATGATGGATGAGCAAGCTCTTCAGGTGCGCATCGCCGTTGGTTTCACCGGTTCGATGGTGCTTGTAATCCTGCCTAAAGGGCGCCAGGCGCTGCACCCACTCATCGATGTCCTCGATCAGTCCCGATTCAGCGTCGTTGACATAGACTGCCGCCGTGATGTGCATGGCGGAAACCAGAACCATCCCTTCTTGCACACCGCTCTTCTCGACCACCGCTTCAACCTGATCGGTGAGGTTGACGTACTCGCGCAGATTTTTACAATGAAACCAGAGATACTCGGTCGCCGTTTTCATCTTTCACACCATATAGTCTTCATCCAGCAGCAGGGCTTCCCGCTCGAACAGGGATTGATTAATGTTGTCGATAAAATCCTGAACGTGGAGAGAGATCAG
>JAKJDB010000493.1 GCA_022706175.1 Candidatus Zhuqueibacterota bacterium
TCTGATCATTGAACGGCTTTTTATCCGGCTCGGTCGTTATAATTTCCTTGATCAGATTTTTGATCATTTTATTGGAGACATCGTCCCCTTCATCGTTCTTGATTTTTTCGCTGAAGAAATATTTCAATTCGAACACGCCCCATTCCGTTTGTACGTATTTGCCGTTGGTCACCCGGCTGACGGTGGAGATGTCCATGCCGATCTCATCGGCGATGTCCTTGAGGATCATCGGCTTGATGTGTTCGGAACCGAATTCGAAAAACTCGCGCTGCTTCTCGATGATGGTCTGCATCACGCGCAGAATGGTGGCGCGCCGCTGGTGAATCGAGTTGATCAGCCAGCGGGCGGATTCCAGGCGGCTCTTGATGTACTCACGCGTCTCCTTGCTGGTCTTCTTCCGGTCGAGCATCATCTTGCGATACTCGTTGTTGATGCGCAGCTGCGGAATGTTCCAGTCATGCATATAGACTTTGAACTCGCCGTTCTCGTTGCGCACCTCCAGGTCGGGGATCACATAATTGTCGACAAAGGCGGCATACCCTTCGCCCGGCTTGGGGTTCAGCTTGGTGATGTGGGCGATAAGCGCCTTGATGGTCTCCAGATCCAGCTCCATCAATTTGGCGATCTTTTCAAACCGTTTGTTTTTAAAATCCTCAAAATGATCGCGCAGGATCGTCACCGCCGCCGGCTGGATCGGCTTTTCCTCCAGCAGCTGAATGAGCAGACATTCCTGCAGATTGCGGGCGCCGATGCCCACCGGATCCAGTCGCTGAATCACGGCCAGCACGCTCTCCACTCTCTCCGATTCGACCTGCAGGTTTTCCGCGATGGTGTCCACATCCATGCTCAGATAGCCGACGCTGTTGATGTTCCAGATGATATATTCTCCGATGGAGATGTCCTCGGCCTCCAGCTCGGTCATGTGCAGTTGGCTCAGCAGATGATCGGTGAGACTCTCCTGATACACCTCCGGGCGTTCATAGGTGTCCACCGTCTTTTCTCTGGGGATGCGCGGTTCAAAGCTCTCCTGATCGTTGAGGATCTCCTCCCAATCGATCTCCTCCTCCGCCGTCTTGTCCGCGTTCTCTTCACCCTCCACGGCCTCCACCGGCTCCTGCACGTCCTCCTGCTCCTGAATCAACTCCTCGTCCGTGTCCAGCTCCAGCAACGGATTGGTCTCCAACTCCATGCGGATGCGTTGTTCCAGACTCTGCACCGGCAATTGAAGCAGCGACGACAACAGCACCTGTTGCGGCGATTGGGTGAGATGCATGGAAAGTTTTTGTGAAATATGGACCATGAGCCTTCCTACGCTAGCGTTGCAGTTTAAATTGCTCTCCAAAATACAGCTTGCGCGCCTCTTCATCCGAGGCGAGAAATTCGGCGGAACCCGACTTGAGCACCTTGCCGTCGAACAACAGATAGGCGCGATCGGTGATTCTCAGAGTCTCGTGGACGTTGTGATCGGTGATGAGAACGCCGATGCCCCGCTTTTTGAGATCCACAACGATGCGCTGAATGTCCTCCACGGCGATCGGATCGATGCCGGCGAACGGCTCATCCAGCAGCATGAATTTGGGATTGGTGACCAGCGCGCGGCAGATCTCCACTCGGCGCCGCTCGCCGCCGGACAGCGTGTAGGCTTTGTTCTTGGCCAGTCGCACCACGCCCAGTTCCTCCAGCAAAGCATGGGCCCGCTCCCGGCGGGAAGACCGGCTGCCCGGCAGGGTCTGCAGAATGGCCAGGATGTTTTCCTCCACGGTCAATTGACGAAAGACCGAGGCCTCCTGCGGCAGATAGCCGATCCCCCAGCGCGCACGGCGATACATGGGGTCATGGGTCAACTCCTGATCGTTCAGGTGAATATCGCCGCCGTCGGGCTTAATCAACCCCACGATCATATAAAACGTGGTGGTTTTTCCCGCTCCGTTGGGGCCGAGAAGGCCGACCGTCTCCCCCTGCTCTATTTCCAGGCTGACGTCGTCCACCACCCGGCGCTTGCCGTATATCTTTTTCAGCCCTCGGCACCAGAGCCGGGCTTTCTCGTTCGATGGCATGGGATTACTCTTCATTCGTCGTCATTCGCAAAGCACGGGCCTGTTTCAGCTTTTCCTCCAACTCGGACCGCAGCGCATCGGCCTGCTTCGGCGGATAAAAGACGCCGCTGGAACTGCCCGGGCTGCTGATGACCTTGACTCGCTCCAACACGCCGTCTGTAAAATAGAGCCGTATCTCGTCCCCCAGCGCCTTGTTCATGCCTTTGGCCGTGGTGTCCTCATAGACATGGTAATAGCTGGTGGCCTGGCCGCGGACCACCACGTGAGAGATCTCATCGTCCTGAAACGCTATCTCCATGCGCTCGCCGGTGAGCAGATCGAATTGCTCGCTCCGGCTTTGCGTCGAATCGACTCGTGAAAGAACCGCCGTCTGCTTGAGCAGATGAAGCCCCACGACCCGTTCCTTGTGCAGCAGAATTTCCATCTCCTGGCCGCGCATCACGTCTCGGCCGCGCTCAGCCCAGGGTTGCTCAATCAATTGCAGCTTTTGCGATGCCCGTAGATACGTCAGCCGGCCGCAGTAGGCATCGATCGAATCCCGGCGGATGTGCACCCGACCGGCCAGCTGATAGCGCCGACCGTCGTCGAACATCTCCATCGTATCCGCGGTGACGGTCATCAGCACAACACCCAGCGAATCCATTTCGGTCAAAACCGGCCGGCCGAGAACCCGCGCATAGCCTATAGCGCGGCGGTAATCCGCCCGCCCGCCCTGCAGGCGCACGCGGTGATGTTTTTCCTCGATCGCCACCCGTCCAGCCGCCGTGGCCTGATCCAATCGTTCGCAGTAATGCAGTGTATCGGCGGTCAGCGTCCGGCTGGTGTCCTGCAGCTGCGGCTCCAAATAGGCGCGGTAATCGCGGGTCGCCTCATCATACCAAACCCGGCCGGCGGTCAATCGACGGGGCGGGTCCAGAAGCAGCACCTTGCCGGTCAGCTCCACCTGCGCCCGCTCCACATACTGCAGAGCGCGGTCGCAATGGATCTCTGCGCTGTCTTGACGGAAAAAAACGTCTCCGCTCAATGCGCGCACATTTTCGCCGTTTTCCATCCAGCCGGACAACAACTTGGCATTGATCAGCCGAAGCCGCTCCTGAGCAGTCCCGGGCGCCGCAACCAGCCACAGCGCGCCGAGCAGAGAACAGACTCGAATCCGGCTCACGGTTGCTGCGCCCTCTGGCTGTCGGCCGATGCCGGTTTGCGAAAACGATCCAGAGACAGATCCAGACTTCGATGCGCCAGGCCGTGCAG
>JAKJDB010000494.1 GCA_022706175.1 Candidatus Zhuqueibacterota bacterium
CTGTTTAACTTGCCTGGCTCTGCATGGCTTTATGCACGCATTTTTGCAGCTTGTCTCAATGCCGTATGCGGTCTGGTGATTTATCAGCAGGTAAGAAAAACTTTAAGCACCCGTTGTGCCTTATGGGCCGCAGCGTTATTTTTCTTTTCGTCATGGATATTGGAATGGCATTCTACAATTAAAACTTTTGCACCGGCAACGCTGTTCGCATTAGGCGGTTTTTATTCCCTGCAGCACGTGCAAAAATATCGACTGGCGCTGTTCATCTCTGGTGTCCTTCTCTCCTTTGCAGTTTTGATGCGCTCCACCTATGGCGTTCTAATTCCCTGCGCGCTTTATGAGATACTGCACACAAATATAAAAAAGGATGAGAGAAAAATTGTTTCTGTATTATTTTTCTTATTCGGCTTAACTATCGGTTTTTCTCCGCTAATCGCTTTTCTTCCTTGGTGGCAAAATTTTATGCTGGGAAATGTCGGCTATCACGCCATGAGAAGTGAAGCGGGACTCATTGGAAATTTTCAGGATAAATGCCTCGTACTTGGCCAACTTTTTGGAATAAAATCCAGTGGCTCTATGGGGCGAGAAGCAGCAATTCAACTAAGTATACTTATCGTCGCTTCACTATTCTTTATCGGGTTCAACTTGAGAAAAAGAAAAACACTCAATAGTAATTTAGTAATCGTCGTGGCGCTCGCCTTTATCCATTTTTTGCCAACTCCCTGCCATCCGCAGTATTTTACCAGTGTCATTCCGTTTTTAATTCTGTATCTCTTTGATGTCCCGTCCGATCTGTCGGCAGCGAGAACAAAGGTTATAGCCAGACCCATTTTTTCAATCATTAGTATCTTGGCATTGACAGCATATTTTTCCGCAGGACTGTACACCTTTTACCGAATCTGCATTTCCGGTGAAAAAATGCCAGGCCTATGGCCACCGAAGCATCATCGACAAAACTGGAAAATTTCGTCCATCTCGGAAATCAGTCAAATTATTGACGCACAAAATGGTGCCAACGATTTCATGGCCTCCTGGCCGGGCTTTGCGGTTGAAACAAAAGCGCGCATCCTTTCAGGACTGGAGAACCACTTCGGTCTGGAAATCAGCGATAAATTGAATCCAGAAATTCGCCGGCAAAGCCACATCAAAAATTATGAAGAACTGATTGCTTTTGCCGCTGAACACCGTCCGGTGATAGTGAGCGGCATCTGGGGCACTACCGGGCGGTGGTTGGATATCGTGAATGCCTCAGGTCGTCAATCGCTGATTTCATTGGATTATGTGCAAATCTACAGATAAAAAGTCGCTGGCCCTGTCAATACCGCAAGGGATTCCCAACGGGAATTGGCGCTTGAAAATGCTTAAGAAAACTATTCTTATTCTTAAAAAAATGTGCGAAGCACTATAGTTCGTGGCACTTTTCTAATTCCATCATAATGAACGAGGTTTCATGAACGATCCTGTCTCTACCTTGTCAGATACAAGTATTGAACAGCTGGCGCCGGCGCTGCAGGCGGCCGTGGCGCGCGCCGGCTGGAGTTCTTTGATGCCGGTGCAGGCGAGGGCCATTCCCTACCTGCTGGCGCAACGCAACATGATGATCCAGGCCCGCACCGGCAGCGGCAAAACCGGCGCGTTTCTTTTGCCCATGCTGGAACGGCTGGACCCGACCAGGAATCATTGTCAAGCTCTTATCCTGGCGCCCACCCGGGAACTGGCCCGGCAGGTGGCCCAGGAAGGTGAAAAGCTGTTCGCCGGCACCGGCCTGCGAGTGGTGGCGGTGTACGGCGGCACAGGGTACGCCGCGCAACGCGACGCCTTTCGTCAGGGCGCCCATGTCATCGTCGGCACGCCCGGACGCGTGCTCGATCATCTCATGCACGGCGCCCTGTCCCTGAACCATCTGCAGATGCTGATCTTTGACGAAGCCGACCGCATGCTCTCCATGGGCTTTTATCCGGACATGAGAAAGCTGCAGCGATATCTGCCCGATCGGCCGCTGCACGGCTGCATGTTCTCCGCCACGTTTCCCTCTCACGTGTTGAACACTGCGCGGGAATTTCTGCATGAACCGGAATTCCTGTCGTTGAGCCAGGATCACGTCCATGTGACCGATACCGAACATGTCTATTATATCGTCTCCGGCATGGATAAGGATCGCAGCCTGATCCGCATCATCGAGATCGAGAATCCCGCTTCCGCCATCATCTTTTGCAACACCAAAGTGCAGGTGCACTATGTCTCCATCGTTCTGCAGCAATTCGGCTACAACGCCGATGAACTGACATCGGATCTGAGCCAGAACGTACGTGAAAAGGTGTTGGACCGCGTGCGCAAAGGTACGCTTCGCTTTCTGGTGGCCACCGATGTCGCAGCCCGGGGCATCGATCTGCCGGCGCTCTCCCATGTCATTCAGTATGAACCGCCCGAAGATTTCGAAGCCTACATACATCGTGCCGGTCGGACCAGCCGGGCCGGCGCTTCCGGCGTGGCCATCTCCCTGGTCTCGCAGCTGGAGCTGTTTATGCTCAACCGCATCGCCAATCGTTACCAGATCGAACTCATCGAACGGCCGTTGCCGACCGATGCGGATGTGGAGGCCGTGGTTTCCGAAAGAGTCATTGCGCTGCTCGAAGCGCAGCTGCGCGATCGCGATCGGGCGGTGACGGAGCGCAGCCGCCGGT
Organism: Candidatus Zhuqueibacterota bacterium; assembly: GCA_022706175.1. The sequence continues at coordinate 2,685 of JAKJDB010000494.1, forward strand.
TCATCCCCCTGAGCCGCAGCCTGGCGGAGAACGAAGAGGAATCGGCCATCATCGCCATGTTGCTGGATGAGTATTATCAGCAGATGCTGCACGCACCGGTTCCTGTGCCTGGAGAACCCGGTCAGGAGACTCTGGAAAAAAAACCACCCGCTGAGCGCAAACGTAAAAGCCGGGGCGGTCGCAGAAGATCATAAGGTTAAACAGACAGCCATCCATCCCCTTCACATGCGGCTTGTACGCCGGGAAAGAGAGGAGCCATGAAGCCACGCAAAGGATCCATCCTGTTCCTGCTTGCCCTGTCCATGATGTTCAGTTGCCAGCGTAAAACCGTCACCGATCGCTGCGCAACGGTTTTCACCGCTTTTCAAAATCCCCCGGCCGATATGCGCAGCGCGCCGCTCTGGGTGTGGAACACCCGCGTTTCGAAAAGCGACATCGACGAGCAACTGGTTGATTTTCGCGATCACGGTCTGGGCGGTGTCTTTATTCATCCGCGGCCCGGACTCATCACACCCTATCTCTCGCCGGAATGGCTGGATCTGTGCACCTACACCGTGGCCAAGGGAAAAGAACTGGGCATGAAGGTGTGGATCTATGATGAGAACTCGTACCCCTCCGGTTT
>JAKJDB010000495.1 GCA_022706175.1 Candidatus Zhuqueibacterota bacterium
CCGCCGCTCTGGGCGACCGCTGCGATGAGCTCATTGTTTAAATTGCGCGGCACCCGGCAGAGCGACCAGGCGTTGGAATGCGAAGCCACCACCGGCTGCCTGCTGTGCTTTAACGCCTGCACCACAGTCCGGTCGTGGCTGTGCGACAGATCGATGATCATGCCCAGATCGTTCATGGCTTTGATCACCTCCACGCCGAAACCGGACAAACCGTCAAAAGCGGGATGTGCGTCGTTGCAAGAGATGCACCACTCGTTGCTGGCGGCATGGATGATCGTCATCAGCCGCACGCCGCGCTGATGCAGTTTTTCCAGATTCTTTAAATCCGCCTCAATGGCGTTGCCGTTTTCCACCGCCAGAATGGCGGCCACCTGACCTTTGGCCTGCGCGACCTCGATGTCCTCGCTGGTACGGCAATGCACGATCTGCTGAGGATACCGTGCCAGCTCCGCTTCAAAAGTATCGATCAACTTTTCCACCGCCTGGAAACGAAGGCCCGGTGGAAAGGAGGGCGGAAGATAGCAGGCGAACACCTGCACCCCCACTCCCGCCTCTTTGAGATAGGGCAGATTGACCTGTGCCCGGATATCGTTAAGATGGCTGCCCGTCAACCACAGCCCGATGGTGTCGCAATGCAGATCGCAGATGGGCGAGGCGACTGCGGCGGGAACCTGTCTTTTCATAGGTGTGTCGAAAACCCGTTAAGACCGTTTGATTTAAATCTTGCCGATTTGGTTTAATTTAAATAAATTCCAAATAAAAAGAAAAGGTTTTTACACGCTTGAATCTCTTTCGTCATTTAACTGCGAGGCAACCATGAAAAAATGGATGAAAGCCATGCAGCTCGCCCTGGTCATTCTGGCTTCGCCGGGATGGGCTCAGGTTCAAAAAACACACCTGGCCGTCACGCCCTTTGCCGCCCTCGGCGTTGACCCGGCCTCGACACAAACAGCCTATGCCCTGCTGCGCCAAGAGTTGGCCAAATCCGAGGAGCTGACGCTCATTGCCGAAGCGCAGATCAGCGAGGCGCTGCAGGAGCGCACCTGCTTTGAAACCGAGTGCGCCGTGGAACTGGGCAGAACCCTGTCCGCGGACCGGGTCCTGCTCTGCTCCCTCAACCGGCTGGGCGAAAAGGTCATCGTCCAATATCTGCTGGTGGATGTGGCCGGCGTGAAAAATCTGCTCAGCGACAACACCACCTCCAGCACCATCGAAGATCTCGAAACCGTGATGAAACGGATCGCACGCTGCGTGCTCACCCTGCGCCCTTTTGAGGAGTCCGGCCACGTGGGCCTCATCACCCAGCGGGAAACCTTAGAGCCGCGGCGCAAAAGCGCGCGCAAATACATGGGGCTCTCCTTCGGCTATCTCTATCCGCAACACGGCTATGATGAAGCGGACCGCCATTTTGCCGCCGACCTGCGCACCGGGTATGAGATGAGCCAGTTCACCGTCGGTTCCCAGTTGGCCATTCAACACGGATTTGCCTGGAACATCTATGGATCCTATCTGCTGACCGACACGGACGTATGCCCCTATGTGGGCGGCGCCCTCGGCTTTCACTGGGTGTCCCATGAAAATCCGTCGCATTGGGTGTATGAAAACAATCAGTATTATGAGGAGGACCGACAAGAGGGCGATGGGTTCGAGGTACGCCTGCACGCCGGCGCGCGTTTTTTCAGAACCTATAATTTCCAGGTGCTGCTGAATCTGGACTATGCAATCTCTTTCAACGATTTCGACGACCGCGCCATCGTCCTGACCATCGGGCTGCTGCGCTAGCCGCTTATAAAAGAGGTCTTGTGCCCCTGTCCGATGAGCTGAAAGCCTTTATCGTTCAGCGTGCCCACACGCTGGGCTTTGCCCAGGTGGGCGTTGCCCGGGCGGAACCGTTGCCGGCCCAGGGCCTGCTCGCCTGGCTGCATGCGGGATTGCACGGCGGAATCACGTATATGGACCGTGATCCCGATCTGCGTCTGGATCCGCGAATGCTGTTGCCCGGAGCAGCATCGGTCATCGTCCTGTCGTCGAATTATTATTTTCCGGTCGAGGATAAAAAGGATTCGGCCCGAGGGATTATCGCACGTTACGCACGCGGCGATGATTATCATACGGTGCTGAGCGCCAAACTCCGTCAATTGGTTCAGGAGATCCGTAAACATGCGCCGGCGGCCCAGACCCGTATCGCCGTGGACTCGGCCCCTGTGCTTGAAAAAGAATGGGCCCACCGCAGCGGCATCGGCTGGAGGGGCAAACATAGCTGCATCATCAGCCCGCAGTACGGATCGTGGATCTTTCTCTCCGAGATCATCCTGGACCTGGAATTGCCCGCGGACCAGCCGATGGAAGAACGTTGCGGTTCATGCCGGCTCTGCCTGGATGCCTGTCCCACCGGCGCGCTGATCCGACCCTATGTGGTGGACAGCCGAAAATGCATCTCCGCTATCACTCAGTTGAAACCGGATCAGCCGATCCCCATCGAACACCAGGCGGCAATGGGCAATCACCTCTTCGGCTGCGACCTTTGCCAGGCGATCTGCCCCTGGAATCAAGGGCAGTTACCACCGACCACAGAGGCCGGGTTTTCCCCCCGCCCCTATTTCACTAATCCATTATTGACAGATCTGGCGGGCTGGGATGAAGCACAATTCCTGCAGCGGACCAGCCGATCGCCGATTAAAAAAGTGAAATATGCGGGATTTATGCGCAATGTACAGGTGGCCTTAAGGAATGGAAAGCAGCTCTAAAGCAGCGATGATATGTGTACGCCCAGAGTGGATGCGGTGACACCGGATCAAAAAGCGTCCGGATACTCAGCCGGCCAGCTACGATCCCATCTCTTTCCATTCCGCCTGTCGCGAAGAAAATAAAAAGACAGGGCCGCCGGCTCTTAAAACGCTTATTGGCGCAGCACCATAGCAACGGCGCGGTTTATTCGAACCGCGCCGTTGCCGTCTGGAACCGTCCCTCAAGATCGCGTACCGCTTGCACGGAATCTCTTGTTTATTCGACCCGCAACACCTTTTGCCTTTTTGCCGGCCTTGCCTACGCCTTCAGCTCAGAGGTGCAGTTTGGGCAACGGACGGCTTTGATGGCAATGGTCGACAGGCAATAGGGGCACTCTTTGGTGGTGGGCGCAGCAGCCGGTGCCTCCGGCTGGCGTTTCAGCTTGTTGATCCAGCGGATCACCATAAAAATCGCGAACGCGATGATTAAAAAATTGATGACGGAATTGATGAACATTCCGTAATTGATCGTCACGGCGCCTGCGCTCTTGGCCTGGGCAAGGGTGGCATTGGCGGGCA
>JAKJDB010000496.1 GCA_022706175.1 Candidatus Zhuqueibacterota bacterium
AAGCTTTGCTCATAGGAAAGACCAACGCGAAAAAGCAAAGGCAGCGAATAGTATCCGGTTTTATAATTGACCGGCACGCGATCATAGTTTTCTACGCCTTCATCCGGATCCACGATGGTGCGAATGTGCCGGCCGCGCATTTCTATTTTAGAGCCAAAGTTGCTGACGCAGGCGCCCAAGCGTAAGCCCTTGACCACCGTGTTATAGAAAATACCGACATCCATGGCCATCGCGCTGCCGGTCTCGCTCCAAATACGTTGCGATACATATTTTCCGCTGAGGCCGAAAGAAAAACGATCGGTAAACGCGATGGCATAGGATAGGGCCACGCTGATGTCGCGGCCGGAAAACATTTCTCCTGTTCCTTCCGGGCGTTCAACCGTTCGAACAGGTTCATCGCCATAATCCAGAGCGTTATAGCTCAATCCGAACGTGGACCTCAAGCCGGGCACGGGTACAACGATACCGGCGAAATCATGATAGGTGCCCACTAACCATTTGTTGTGTGCCAGCTCGCATTGCACGCCGCTGATCCAAGCAATGCCGGCTGGATTCCAATACAAGGCCGTGGCATCGTTGGCGATCGAGGTATAGGCGCCGCCCATGGCCATGGCACGTGCGCCAACGCCGATTTCCAGAAAAGCGGCAGCGCCGGTCCCGACGCCGGAAACGTCGGCGACAAATTCGACGCCGCCCTCCTTATCGGTCTGCGTCCAAGCCAGGCTTATCCAGACCAGCAAAAGCCCCATAGCCCGCGTACAGAAATACCTGCTGTTCGACCCTGCTTTCATAGGTAACCTCGATTATTTTATGATCGCGAATTTGCCTGTTTTTCCGCGGCACCCGGGCGTTTCCACATAAAAGAAATAATATCCGGAAGCAATTTCCAATCCATCCGTGGTGCGCAGATCCCACGATTCACGTCCTTTATCCACCGCAGCAGAATGATGGATCTCGCGAACGAGCCTTCCGGCCACGGTAAAAATAGATAGGGTACATTCGGTCGGCAGGTTGACAAAATCAATGCGACGGTTGCCGCGTCCCAGGTCGGTGCTGATCATCTTTTGTTCCAGGCTGCTGGCAGCGACATAAGGATTAGGCACAACATAAATATCATGCACATCCTGTTGCAACGTCTCTTTTTCAATGGTATTGCCGGTTATGGTAAATTCGAACACATCCTTGCGATCAAATGGCTTGCTGGTGGTTAAACGTAAAATATCGCCGCGTTGCGGCACTATTTGCGGCATGTCTGCCGGCGCACCGGCCGGCATGCTCACAAATAAATGCCAGGCTCTTTGTTGATAGACCATCTCTCCGTTCGCCTGCAGTACCGGTTTGACGTAAATCCAGAGATCGTCGCCGTTGCTCAATTTCGTTTTCAAAGACTCTGGTTCCGCTCGATTGAGGGTCGTCCGGTAACGGACGCGAAACGGATGGTCCGGCTCGGTCACATCCCATATCTGAAAATTGGTGACGGCATTGTTGCCCATGGAGGTGTCTGCGCCGACATCCATAATGCGCACCTCATAATCACGCGGCACGGCTTTGCCGCTGATGCTGTTCATGGTTGCCACCAGATTGGTGTTGCTCTTCACCCACTGCGCGTTTGTAAAGGAGATTGTGGAATCGTTAGTAATGCTCAGTACGAATCCATCGAAAATCTTGTCGCCCAGTCCTTTAACCGAGTAATCGGCCGTAGGAATCAGCAGGGTGTCCTGGCTGGTCTGATCAACAAACCTGGCGCCGGAGGTCAAACCGGTCAACACCGACTCCCACGCACCGTTCAGATCATAGAGAGAACTGTCATCCACGAACGACAACCGGTATACGTGCCCGCTTTTGACTTCATAGGGTGAAATGATGTCCAGTTTCACCTTGCCGGTTCCATAGCCGGAAACATGCTGCACCCCGTCCTCGAGTTGCGGATGGACATATCCGGCCGCTGATTCCATGGGAATCACCTTGGCGCAATTTTGATCCACATAGATAACGCTGCCCAGTGCATTGATTTGAATGATGGCCGAGCACTCGGTGGGCGAAACCGGTTGCAGATTTTGCCGATCCGACAATTTGCGTTCATAAAAATCCGTGTCGTATCCCTTATCGTAGGAGACTACCGCATAGTGATAGGTGCGGCCGTTGGTGACGGCCGTATCCACATAAAAATGACGAAGGCCTGTATCCTGACCCATGGCAAAACCGATGCCCAGATCGGATTCGGCTCCGCCTTCGCGGCCGATGGTAATGGGGTGAGGGCCGACCAGACCGTCCTTAACATCGTATTGCGCCAGGGCCTCATACAGAAGAGGGTTATCAAACGCATCCCGGATGGTCTTGATATCGCTAAAAGTCGGATCCGTGCTTTTGTAAATTTTATATCCCTCAAAATCGCTGCCGTAGACCGGATCTTTGGAAAACTCGGCCCGGCTGTCCCAGGTGAGCACGACTCGGTGATCGCCGGTCACCGCAACCAGCACCGGTTTACGTGGAGGCTTGGTAAAATTATAATCGTTGTCGTAGATGGTTTGCATGGTGCGCTTGTTGCGAAAAATATCATCCATATCGTTGCCGAACAGACAAGCGATGGCGTAGCGTTGGGTGCCTTCTTTGCCCGGCTCTAACGGCACAAAACCGCATCCGTAGGTCACGCAGATATCGGACTCATACCCGGCTTCGATGTTAAAATTTCCCGGTTGCAGTTCGGTATACCAAAAAGACTCATCGTCAGCCTGGCGATTGTTGACCGCTTTGAGATACCAGGAGGTCAAACCCACCTGATCCGATTCATCGTTATCCGTGTAATCAAAATTGGGTTCACCCCAGTCAGGCTTGCCGTTTGCTTCGGTAGCGTTGGCGTCCGGACCGGTGTACTCATCGTCGTCGGGCCCGATGCCATCGGAACCCACATCATCACGCAGAGGCTCATAATCGAGCAGACCGTTCTCGTTGACATCCTCACCCGAGTCCAAAAGGCCGCTGTAATTGAGATCTTCATTGTCCCGCATGCCGTTGCCGTTTTGGTCCACCCAGCTTTTCCAATCTCCGTCGTTGTCCATTTTATCGTACTGCGATTCGTCGATGATGCCGTCCTGGTCATTATCTTTACCGTCAGCCGGCAAACCCGGACTCTCCAAAAAAGCATAGCCGAAATAGCCGGTGGGCGCCAGCTTGGCGGTGCGCCAGGTTTCCCAGCCATCCCAAACGTAGGTGATGTCGTCTTCCGTATCAAAGGCGGATTTGTTGCCTGCCTGGTTGCTGCCGACATCCACGTCGCAGTACATGCCGATAACGGATCTGTCTAT
>JAKJDB010000497.1 GCA_022706175.1 Candidatus Zhuqueibacterota bacterium
GCGCGATGTGGATCGGCACCCGCCATGGTATTATCCGTCATTTCCAGGGTGCGTGGTCGCTGCGCCACTCCAAACGGTGGTTGTGCGGCGATGATGTTCGAGATATTGTTTTTGATCAGAACGGTTCAGCCTGGATCGCCACCAACGCCGGCGTCAGTATGCTGTCGGTCAGACCCATGAGCCTGTCAGCGAAAGCGGATCACTTTCACCGTGTTCTGCAGGCGCGCCACGTGCGGCCGCCTTATCTGGTGGAAAAATGCCGGCTTGCAGTTCCGGGCGATACCCTCACCTGGAGGCCGCTGGATAACGACAACGACGGTCAATACACCGCCATGTATCTGGCCATGGAATCCTTCCGCTATGCGGTGACCGGAAAGGCGATCGCGCGAGAAAATGCAACCCGGGCTTTTAATGCGCTGCACTTTCTGCAGACCGTGACCGGCAGCGAAGGCTTTGTCGCCCGCACGGTGATTCCGTCGGACTGGACCACCATGGCGGATCCCAATCGCAGCATCGACGATCAGGAGTGGGCCGAGCGATTGGTCAGCAATCCCAGGGAAAAGCGCAGAGAAAATTTGTGGCGCCTCTCTCAGGACCGTCGCTGGCTGTGGAAGGGGGACACCAGCAGTGACGAGATCACCGGCCACATGTATGGGTATCTCTATTACCATGACCTGGTTGCCGATGCAAAGGAAAAACGGCGGGTCAGCGATCATGTCTGCCGTATCGTGGATTATATCGTCGATCATGGGTTTGTGCTTACGGATATCGACGGGCGCCACACCACGTGGGGCGTGTGGGCGCCGGAGCGATTGAATGAGGATCCCGACTGGGCTACCGAACGAGGCATCAATTCGCTCGAGATGCTCTCTTATTTAAAATTGGCTTATCACCTGAGCGGTAAATCACGCTATCAGAGAATTTACCTGGACTTGCTGAACACCCATCATTACGCGCAAAACGTGCTTGCCGCTAAAACGACGAATCCCGCCTGGACCACGCATATCGATGATGAGTTGCTCGCGTTGGCCTTTCCCTGCCTGCTGTTGCACGAAAAAGACCAAAATTTAAAAGCGATCTATCTCAAAAGCCTTGAGCAATGGTATGAATCAGCTGAACGGGACCAGAGTCCGTTTTTCAATTTTACTTATGCGGCGTTGAGCGGCGGCGACCCGCGCCGTAATTCCTCGCTGTTCTTTTTGCGCGATGCGTCGTGGGATCTGCGCCGCTGGCGGATCGACAACGGTTGGCGGGCTGATGTCGCGTCCTGCTATTTCCCGGAGATGGAGCAGGTGCAGTTGAACCGGCTGTTGCCCATCAGCGAACGCAGTTTTTTCAGATGGGACGATAATCCCTGGTATCCGGCGGACGGTGATGACGGTGCGACCGAGAGCGACGGCGTCTTCTGGCTGTTGCCCTACTGGATGGGAAGGTACTATGGCTTTCTATAATGTCAAGCAGGAGTGCAACCCATGAAGAACTATTTGCTGTTGTTATTGCCGTTTTGGGCCTTGCGTGCTGAACAACCTGTTTTTCTTGAACAGAACATCTTTCCCTTACAGGACAAGCATGTGCATGCCAGCAGCATCATCCAATGCCCGAATGGTGATCTGCTCGCCTGCTGGTTTCATGGGTCCGGCGAACGCACGGCCAACGACGTGCAGGTGCAGGGCGCCCGGCTGCGTCGCGGTCACAAGGTGTGGAGTCCGGTGTTTCTCATGGCGGACACGCCGGGATTTCCAGATTGCAATCCGGTGCTGTTCATCGATGGACGGCAGCGTCTCTGGCTTGTTTGGGTGACGGTGTTGGACAACCAGTGGCATCGCTCTCTGTTGAAATATCGTCTGTCCAGCGATTATGAGGACGACGGACCGCCTCGCTGGCAGTGGCAGGATGTGCTGCTGATAAAGCCCGGCGATGAATTCGCGGTGGTTGCCGACAGTGCGTTTGATGCGCTGGACCAAGAAGAGCCGCAGTGGGCGGAATATGCGCCGACCTATGAAAAACTGCTCCGTGAGGCGAGTCGGGACTCTTTCAAGCGTTTGCTCGGCTGGATGTCCCGGATCCATCCGCTGACGCTGCCGAACGGCCGCATCCTTCTGCCCCTATATTCGGACGGGTTCAATTTCGGCCTGATCGCGATCAGCGACGATGACGGCGATCACTGGCGTCCCAGTGCGCCCATCGTCGGCTTTGGATCCAGTCAACCCAGCCTGGTCCTGCGCCGGGACGGTTCTCTGATCGCCTATCTGCGCGACGACGGCGATCCGCCCAAACGGGTTCAGTTCAGCACTTCAGTGGATCAGGGACTTTCCTGGTCAGCCGCCCGGGATACGGATATTCCCAATCCCGGCTCCAGCTTGGAAGTCCTGCGCTTAAAAAACGGCAGCTGGCTGATGATTTACAATGACACAGAGGACGGCCGGCACAGCCTCACAGCCGGTCTGTCGGATGATGAAGGAAAAAGCTGGAAATGGCGCCGACCGATTGCCCGTTCTGCAGCCAATGAAACGAGCTACGCCTATCCATCGGTCATTCAAAGCGCAGAGGGTCTGATTCAGGTCACTTTTTCCTATGCCTCCGGAGCCGAAAAAACCATTCGGCATGCGGTATTCAATGAAGCGTGGGTGCGGGCAGCGCCGTAATGCAGGCGTTGAGCCTTATCATCTTTCACATCGCTACTCGCGGTTTGCTCGGCAAGGGGGTTGGCAAATTCAGAAGGATGAATCGAGCGATAAAATAATGTAAAATTATTTACTTTTCGAACAAGTATTCAACCACAAAATTCACGAGGGCACGAAGAATTTGGAATTTGACGAATTATCAAAGAGTCGTCGGCTTTGCCATTGAGGAAGACCATGATCAACCACCGTTGCCGTACTTTGTTGATTTTGCTGGCTCTGATTGCAGCCGGAGAAAAATCGGCGGCATGGAGCGAAGCTGCGCCGGACAGCGCTCTTTTCTTTGCGGACTTGCCCTTTGCCATGCCTGAGATTGCCTTGCCGCGAATCCCCAGGCGCGAGGTGAGCATAACCTCTTTCGGCGCTCAGGGCGACGGCCGCACCATGAACACCACGGCCTTTAGCCGCGCCATCGATGCCTGTCATGCCGAAGGAGGAGGTCGCGTGATCGTACCGGCTGGAATCTGGTTGACCGGCCCCATTGTGCTTAGGGACAATATCGATCTACATTTGGAAAAGAACGCCTGTATTCTGTTCAGCCCACAGTTGGACATTTATCCGGTCGTTCACACTCAGTATGGAGGAGTGAGCGCGTTTCGCCGGCAGTCGCCG
>JAKJDB010000498.1 GCA_022706175.1 Candidatus Zhuqueibacterota bacterium
GCCATTCCGAGCTGTCTCGAACCGCATGGAAATCACCTGGTTCCAGCCAGAGTTCCTGGATCGGGCCGGAGGACAGGTCCAGCAGCTTTTCGTTCGCCTTTTTAGACTCTTCTTTTTTTACATCCCGTTTGTTCAGATAGGTCACACTCCAGATGCCCAGAGCCAGGATCACCAGAAGGATCAGGGTGTTTCTGAACCGCATAAGCTGTTAACTCCTATTTCTATCAAACGTCGTTGTATTGAACCGGTGAGCGCAGTCTTATGAGTCCCTGCGCCATGAAAGAATGACAGGGCGCTCCCTCCGCCCTGTCATTGCTTTTTATTTTTTCCTGCTCCGGTAGACCCAGACGCCGGCAGCCAGAATGAGGAGCGGCATGACGATCACGCCGAGATAGAGCAGAATGCGTGACTGCTTCTGAGTCAGATTGAGGCGACGATCTTCAGGATCGCGCGCCCGGATGGAAATCAGATCCTCCTCTTCAGCCAGCCAGTTGACAGTGTTGAGGAAAAAGTCGCCATTGCCCTGTACCTTGAAATAGCCGTTGCTGCAGAAATCGGAATCTCCGATGACCGCCAGTCGGGCTTTGAGTGGACCGGAGGACAGATCCAGCGCAGAGGTTTTCACCGGCGCGTCGGTCAACGTTTTCTCCGCCACGGCAAACACAGTCACCGGTCCTTTTAAATCCGCACCAGCGTCGTAGCTGACTTTGTCGGATGTGAGCGGGCTGGTCTCCGCCCAGCTCTGTGGACTGGTTTTGGCAATTTCGCTGACGTTTACGCCGGACGCCGTCTCGCTGTTGCGGGATACGGAACGCGTTTCCGGAAAAAAAGTCATCACATTGAAATCTTTGGTGATGGCATGCTTCTCATACTGAGAGACGATGGGAATCGTCGGACCCGCGCCAAAAAGCTGACCGATGCCGGATGCGTCGATGACAATGTCCTTGCCCAATTTCACGCCCCAGGTATTCAGCCAGTTCACGTAGCCGTCGCCGGCATCGGGATCCAGCAGCGCCAACACATTGCCGCCCCGCTCCAGGTACCGCGTGATCATGTCCGCCTCTTTGGGAAACAGGTCGGTGGTAGGCCCGCTCAGGATCAACACCGCGCAGTCCCCTGGAATGCTGTCGCGTTCGGCCAGGAGAATTTTTTCCACCTGATAATTCTGTTGAACGATGGCCTCTTTGGCAAAAGACAGACCGGTCTTCTCAGAAGCATCCGGGTCCTTTTCCCCATGGCCCGTGGTGAAATAGATCTTTTTCTCACCCTCACGCGTGACTTTGATCAGCGCATTGGTTAGGCTTTCTTCCTGTAGTTTTTCCAGCCGTTCCTCTTTGCCCTCGCACTGCAGGACCATGGTGCCATAGGAACGGATCTGATGTTTTTTAGCCAGACCGGGTTTTTTATCCGGATCGGTTATTTCAAAGGTGAAACGCTGCGAATAATTGGCGTACTCGGCCAGAAGCTCATTCGCCATCTGGTCTTCACCGGCTTTGAAAAAACCATAGACCTTGACGTCTTTATCCAGGCCCTTCAGCACTTTGCGGGTCTGATCCGCCAGACTGAACTGGCGCGCCGCCGTGGTGTCGAGGCGATAGTTGAACCGTGACAGCAGAATATTGATCACGATGAGAATACCGAGAACCACAAGGATCATCAGCAGCGCGTTGGAGCCGAACTTGGCGGAGCGGCTGCTCAATCCCGCTTTGATATCATTGAAATGAACGACCGCGTAAAGGGCCAGCAGGGCCAGACCGATCACCGCCGGCACGATGCTGGCGGCGGTAAAAAGACCGTTGATGCTATATAGGGCCAGTCCGATCAAAACCAGCGCCAAGCCCACTAATCCTGAAATCGATGCGTATTTTTTCATCATCTTCCCCTCCATTTGGCAGACTCGATGGACACATAGGAAAGGAAAAGGCCGGAGGTGATAAAGCTGAGATAGAACACCACATGCTTGGTGTCCAGCACGCCCTTGGCGAAATCATCAAAGTGTTCGATGAGTGAAAAATTTGCCAGAACTTTGCCCACCGCAGGATTGACGGCGCCCGATACCCAGCCGATGGCCCAGAAAAACAGGATGAACATATAGGTGATGGCCGCGGCGATGATCTGATTATCGGTGATGGTGGAAAAAAACACGCCAAACGCGATGTAGCTCAGTCCCAGCAGAAACAGTCCCAGATAGCCGGTCAGGATCGGGCCGATCTCCGGCTTGCCGTAAAAGAAAAGCAGCAGCACATTCAGGGCGGTAAAGAGCAGCATGATCAGGCTCAAAAGCGCTGCGGCGGAAAATTTGCCCAGAATAGTCTGGCTGTTGGTGATCGGAGAGGTAAGCAACAGCTCGATGGTGCCGCTTTTCTTCTCCTCAGCGAAAAGCCGCATGGTGATCAACGGCAGGAAAAAGATATAAAAAAGGCTCAAGTTGTGCAAGATGGGTCGAATCGCCATCATGTTCACATTCATGTTGCGCGGCGCCATTCGATAATATTGCGCCTGCATATCGGCCTGCATACAATATTGGACAAAATTGGTGACGATCAGATAATAGAATATGCCTGCAATGATGAGAAACATGGCGATCACCACATATGCAATCGGCGATGAGAAGTAGGACTTGAGCTCTCTATTCAAAACGGCTAAATAGTTTCTCATGAATTCCCAACCTCCTCTTTAGTCGTTAATTGCAGGAACACATCCTCCAGGCTCAGGCCCTCCGGCTTCATCTCAAAGAGCTGCCATCCCCGCTCGATGATGGTTTTGGCCAGCAGAGGGCGGATTTCAGAGTCTGATTGACTTTCGACTTGAAGGCCGGCTGTCTTTTCACCGGACTGTACCGTAATTTTGACCACGCCCGGCACTTGCGCCAGGGCCCGACGGACGTCCTCCACCGGACCTCCCACCTCCAGGTACAGCCGCTGGTTTCCGGCCAGCTTGCGTGTGAGGTTCTCCGGCGTATCCTCTGCCACCACTCTGCCTTTGTTGATGATAACTACTCTTTCGCAGGTCATGCTGACCTCGGGCAGAATATGGGTGCTGAGGATAATCGTATGGGTGCCGGCCAGGGATTTGATCAATTGGCGCACCTCGATGATCTGCTTGGGATCCAATCCGATCGTCGGCTCATCAAGGATGAGCACGTCCGGGTTGTGCACCAGCGCCTGGGCAAGCCCGACCCGTTGCTTGTATCCCTTGGACAATGTTTTGATCACCCGCCCGGATACCGTTTGGATGCCCACTTTATCCATCACCTCAGCCACCGCTTTTTTGCGATCCCGAGGTTCTACG